>NZ_JBTJEQ010000062.1:0-22340 GCF_054456675.1 Jatrophihabitans sp. YIM 134969 | reverse complement strand
GTTCGCCGCGGCGGCGCGGCCGCGGCGTCCGCGACGCGCGGGGCGGTGCACCGCGGGCAACGGGATCCGGAACAGCCGGCTCCAGCGGCCGGCGACGGTGCCGTCGGCCGCGACCCGCGCGGCGGCGACGGCGGCCGGTTCGTGCCGCGCGAAGGCGACGAGGAAACCCAGGACCATGCACGCCATGATGAGCGACGTCCCCCCGACGCTGATGAACGGGAGGGGGATCCCGGTCGAGGGCAGCAGTCCGGTGACGTAGCCGATGTTGATGACGGCCTGCCCGGTGATCCAGATCGTCGCGGCCGAGGCGGCGATGCGGACGAACGGATCGACGGAGCGCCGGGCCACCCGGATGCCCGCGTAGGCGAACACCCCGAACAGCAGCAGCACGACCAGGCACCCGAGCAGACCGAGTTCCTCGCCGATGATCGAGAACACGTAGTCGGTGCTGGCGTTGGGCACCCAGCCGTACTTCGAGGTCCCCTGGCCGAGGCCCTCGCCGAACAGACCGCCGGACGCCAGGGCGTACAGCGACTCCACGGTGTGGAAGCCGTCGCCGTCCTTCACCGCGAACGGGTCGATGAACGTGGTGATGCGGGCCAGGCGCCACGGCGAGATCACCGCGATGGCCGAGACGAACGCGACCAGGGTCAGCACGAGAGCCCCGAACCAGCGCATCGGCACGCCGACCGACCACAGCAGGCCGACCAGCACCATGAGGAAGCAGAGGGTGGTGCCGAGGTCGGACCCGGCCATGACCAGGGCGATGAAGATCGCTGCACCGGGCAACAGTGGGACCAGGACGTGCTTGGTGCGCGTGAGCGAACCCAGCTGCTGCTTGCGGGCGAGCAGGTCGGCGCCCCACAGCAGCAGCGCGACCTTGCCGATCTCCGAGGGCTGGATCTGCAGCGGCCCGAGCGCGACCCAGCGCCGTGCGCCGTTGATCTCCACGCCGATGCCCGGAACCTGGCAGGCGATCAGCAGCACCACCGCGACGACGACCAGCGGGTAGGCCAGCATCCGGATGTGCCGCGGGGTCGCGCGCGCCGCCAGCCAGAACAGCGGCAGGGCGAGCACGACGAACACCAACTGCTTGACGAGCTGGCTCCACATCGCGCCGCCGGTGTCGTGCTGGGCGGCGGAGATGGTGGTGGAGGCGGCCATGAGCACGCCGAACCCGAGCAGCGCGCCGCCTGCGAGCAGCAGCAACTGCACCGACGTGTACGGGCGTTCGAGATACCGCCGGACGGCGCCCGGGTTGGCCGCAGCCATCCCGGGAGCCTCACTCTGAGGTACAGCTCGAACCATGGTGGTCATCGTGGTCGACACCCGCCCCGATCCCCGGGAGGTCGGCGGTGCGTGTCGCTCCGCCGGCTCAACCCTGATCGATCAGCCCTTGGCGATGAACTCGGCGTAGAACAGGCCGGTGCCGAAGGCCACGGCGAGGCCGGCGATGATCCAGAACCGCACGATGATCGTGGACTCCTGCCACCCCGACATCTCGAAGTGGTGGTGCAGGGGCGACATCCTGAACACCCGCCGACCGGTCCCGGTTCTCAACCGCGTGTACTTGAACCAGCCGGTCTGGATGATGCCGCTCAGCGTCACGACCGCGAACAGGCCGCCGAGGACGACGAGCAGCAGCTCCACCCGCGCCAGGATGGCCAGGGCGGCCATCAGCCCGCCGAGCGCCATCGAGCCGGTGTCGCCCATGAAGATCTGCGCCGGCATGGCGTTCCACCAGAGGAACCCGAAGCACGCGGCCATGGCCGAGGCGGCGACGATCGCGAGGTCGAGGGGGTCGCGGACGTCGTAACACCCGCCGATCGGGTTGCGCCCGCACGGGTTCCGGTACTGCAGGAACGTGATGAGCGTGAACGCGCCGAACACCATGGCCGAGGCGCCGGCGGCGAGACCGTCGAGGCCGTCGGTGAGGTTGACGGCGTTGGAGGTCGCCGCGGTGATGAGGTAGGCCAGCACGACGAAGCCGACGGCGGTGAGGCCGAAACCCGGGATGTCGCGGGTGAAGCTCAGGTACTCCGACGCCGGGGTCAGCCCGAGTTCGTCCTTGAACTGCAGGGCCAGCACGGCGAACACGACCGCGACGATCAACTGTCCGAGGAACTTCGCCCGCGCCCGCAGGCCCAGGCTGCGTTGGCGGCGCAGCTTGATGAAGTCGTCGAGGAACCCGACCACGCCGAGCCCGACCATCATGAACAACGCCAGCAGCCCGGACGCCGTGGGCGCCCGCACCTCGTCGTCGACGAAGGCGAGGTGCGCGACGGCGTAGCCGACGACCGTCGACCCGACGATCGCGACGCCGCCCATCGTGGGCGTGCCGCGCTTGACGATGTGGGTCTGCGGGCCGTCGAGGCGGATCTCCTGGCCGAAGCCGCGCTTGCGGAACCACCGCACCACCAACGGCGTGACCAGGATCGACAGCAGCAGCGACACCAGCGCCGCCACGAGGATGGACCTCATGCGCCTGCCTCCCCTGCCGATGCGTGCCGGGCCGGTGGACCCTCGAGCAACGCCGCCGCCACCCGCTCCAACCCGGCCGACCGGGACGCCTTGACCAGCACGACGTCGCCCGGCGCCACCTGCTCGCGCAGCAGCGCGATGGTGGTGTCGACGTCGGGCTCCCAGACGGCCTCGCCGTCCCACGAGCCCTCGAGCGAGGCGCCGGTGAACATCGGCCGGGCGTCGGCGCCGACCGCGACGAGCTTGTCGACCGAGAGCCGCACGGCGAGCCGGCCGATGGCGTCGTGTTCGTCGCGGGAGGCGTCGCCGAGTTCGTTCATCGGCCCGAGCACGGCCCACGCGCGCCGGCCACCGGCGTCCGCTCCGCCGCGGCGGATCTCGGCGAGCGTCTTCAGCGCGGCCTTCACCGAGTCGGGGTTGGCGTTGTAGGCGTCGTTGACGACGGTCACGCCGTCGGCGCGGTCCGTGACCTCCATCCGCCAGCGCGAGACGGGTCCGGCGGCCGAGAGTCCCGCGGCGACGGCGTCGAGCGACATCCCGCACTCCAGCGCCACGGCAGCCGCGGCCAGGGCGTTGCCCACGTGGTGGCCGCCGACGAGTCGCATCCGCACCGGGGACGACTCCCCCGCGTGCATCAGGGTGAACGTGGCCCGGCCGGAGTGGTCGGAGCTGACGTCGACCGCACGCACGTGGGCGTCGGGCGCCTCGCCCACCAGCACGACGCGCGCGGTGGTGCGCGAGGCCATGGACCGCACGAGCGGGTCGTCGGCGTTGAGCACCGCCACTCCACCGTCCGTTGCAGCAGGCAACGCTTCCACCAGTTCGCCCTTCGCCTGCGCGATCGCCGCCCGGGACCCGAACTCGCCGAGGTGGGCGGTGCCGACGTTGAGTTCGACGCCGATCCGGGGCCGGGCGATCCCGGTCAGGTACGCGATGTGCCCGATCCCCCGCGCCGAGGTCTCGAGCACCAGGAAGCGGGTGTCGGCGTCCGCGAGCAGCACCGTGTACGGGTGGCCGAGTTCGTTGTTGAAGCTGCCGGGCGGGGCGACGGTCGGTCCGATCCCGGCGAGCAGCTGCGCCACGAGGTCCTTCGTGCTCGTCTTGCCCGACGACCCGGTGATGCCGATGACGGTCAGCGTGGCCGGGAACCGCGACGCGACGTCGCGGGCGAGGTCGCCCATCGCCGTGGCGGCATCGGCGACCAGGACGTGCGGCTCGGCCACGGGTCGCGTCACGATCGCGGCGACCGCGCCGCGGGCGAGGGCGTCGGCGACGTGGGCGTGGCCGTCGGTGTGCTCACCGTCGAAGGCGACGAACAACCCGCCCGGAACGGCGGTCCGGGAGTCGAACACGACCGGCGCGGTGACGACCGCCTCCGGGTTCGCGCCGCCGCCCAGCGTCCCGCCCACGGCGGTCGCGACGGCGGCGAGGGTCGTGGCGATCACGGGGCACCTCCCTCGCGGGCGTCGAGCGCGGCCCGCAGGGCGCGGCGGTCGTCGAACGGCAGCACCACTCCCGCCACCTCCTGCCCGGTCTCGTGTCCCTTGCCCGCCACCAGCACCGTGTCGCCGGGTCCGAGCCCGGCGAGACCCGTGCGGATCGCCTCCGCCCGCGACCCGACCTCCACGACCTCGCCGCGGACTCCGGCGGGCACCGCGAGCGCACCCGAGAGCATGGCAGCCCGGATCGCGGCCGGGTCCTCCGACCTCGGGTTGTCGTCGGTGACGACGAGCAGATCGGCGCCGCGGGCCGCGACCTCACCCATGAGCGGGCGCTTGAGCCGGTCGCGGTCGCCGCCGCAGCCGAGCACGATCACGAGCCGGCCGGGCGTCAACGGCCGCAACGCGGCGAGCGCACCGGCGACGGCGTCGGGCTTGTGGCTGTAGTCGACGACGGCCAGGGGTTCACCGTCGTGGCTCACCTTCTCCATCCGGCCGGGCACCGTCGCGACCGAGACCGACCGCACGGCGAGGGCGACGTCGACACCGACCGCGTCGAGCAGGGCCACCGCCATCAGGACGTTGGCCACGTTGAACCGACCGGGGATCGCGCTGGCGGCGTCGTGGGCGGAGCCGTGCGGCGTGCGCAGCACGAACCGGGCGGTGCCGTCGTCGCCGACCCGGACCTGCTCGGCCGACCAGTCGGCGGGACCGCCCGTGGTCGACAACGTGGTCGCAGCGGATCCCAGGCGGGCCGCCAGACGGCGACCGGCGTCGTCGTCGACGACCACGAACGACGGACCGGTCAGCGTGGTGCCGGTCGCGCCGGTGAACAGCGTCGCCTTGGCCTCGAAGTAGGAGTCGAGGTCGCCGTGGAAGTCCAGGTGGTCCTGGCTGAGGTTGGTGAACCCGGCGGCGGCGAAGCGGGTCCCGGCCACCCGGCCGAGCACCAGCCCCATCGACGACACCTCGGCGGCGACGTCGGTCACCCCGCGCTCGCGCATCACGGCGAGCAGCGCCTGCAGGTCCGGTGCCTCGGGCGTGGTGAAGCCGGTCTTGACCTCGTCGTCCCCCACGTAGGTGGCGACCGTGCCGATCAGCCCGCCGGTGCGGCCGGCGGCGGCGAGCCCCGCGCGGACCAGGAAGGTCGTCGTGGTCTTGCCGCTGGTGCCGGTCACCCCGATGACCCGCAGGTCCGCGCTGGGGTCGCCGTACACCGCGGCGGCGACGGGCCCGGCGGCCATCCGGGGGTCGTCGACCACCGCCACCGGCAGGACGTCGGCGAGGTCCGGGTCGGCCGCGACGAGCGCCGCGCCCTCGCGGTCGGTGAGCACCGCGACCGCTCCGGCGGCGTGCGCGGCGCCGGCGTACCGGGCGCCGTGGACGTTGCGACCGGCGAGCGCGACGAACAGGTCGCCCGGGTGCACCCGGTCGGTCGCGAGGGTCACGCCGGTCACCCGGGCGTCGGGACCGGTCAGCCGCCCGCCGACGCCCGCGGCCAACTCCCGCAGGTCCACCGGTTCCCCGACCCTGGGTCGAGGGAGGACGGACACGGATCCGGAGGGTACCGAGCGCGACCCGAACGCCCGGCTCACTGCCCGATGATGAGCGGGACCACCGCGGTCTGCGATCCCGTCGGCGGGATGTTCGCGTGCTGCAACTCGTAGTCGGCGATGGCGTGGAACACCGGCGCCGCGACGTCACCGCCCTCGAGACCGTGCGCGGGGTTGTCGACCATGATCGCGACGACGAACTGCGGGTCGTCGGCCGGAGCCATGCCGGCGAAGGTGTCCCAGTAGACCGAGTCGCTGTACTTGCCCCCCGGCCCGACCGGCTGCTGCGCCGTACCGGTCTTGCCGGCGACCCGGTAGCCCGCGATCGCGGCCTTCTTCCCGGTGCCGCCCTCCTGCGTGACCATCTCGAGCATCGTGCGCAACGTCTGCGCGGTCTGCGCCGGGATGACGCGCTGGCCCTCGGGCGTGCCGGTGGTGGTCACCGCGCCGGCGGCGTCGGTGGTCGACTGCACGATGCGCGGCGGGATGCGGACACCGTCGTTGGCGAGGGTCTGGTACATCCCGGCCAGCTGCAGCAGGGTCATGCCCACGCCCTGCCCGATCGGCATGTTGGCGAACGTCGAGTCCGACCACTGCGAGGGGGTCGGCAGGATGCCCGCGGACTCGCCGGGCAGCCCGATGCCGGTCAGCTGTCCGAGACCGAAGGCCCGCATGTAGTCGTAGAAGGAGCTCTTGCCGACCTTGTTGGCGATCTCGAGCGTGCCGACGTTGGACGACTTCGCGATGACGCCGGTGGCGGTGAAGGTCTGTTCGGGATGCCACCAGGCGTCGTGCACGGTCACGCCGCCGGTGTCGATCGCGTCGGGGACCTGCAGCTGGGTGGTCGGCGTGATGAGGCCCTGGGCCAGGGCGGCCGAGAACGTGACGATCTTGTTCACCGAGCCGGGCTCGAAGATCTGCTGCACCGGCGGGTTGAGCTGCCCCTGGACGTGGTCGAGCGTGCTGTTGTCCGACGAGTCGTAGGTGCCGTTCGACGCCATGGCCAGCACCTGCCCGGTCCTGCTCATGACGACGACCTCGCCGCTGCGGGCCTCGGAGGCCTTCACCGCGGCGTCGATCTCCTGCTGGACGACGTACTGCAGGTCCTGGTCGAGGGTCAGCGTGACGTTCCCGCCGTTGACGGCCGGCACCAGTTCGGTGCTGCCGCCCGGGCTCGGGTTGCCGTTGCCGTCGTTGGGGTACGTGATCGAGCCGTCCCGGCCCCGGAGCAGGTCGTCGTACGTCTGCTCGATGCCGGCGGCGCCGGCACCGTTGGCCTGCAGGAGGCCGATGACGTTGGCGCCGGTGGTCTTGCCGGGGTACTGGCGCACGGTCGTGCTCTGGTCGAAGATCCCGGTGAGGTCGAGCGCCCGGATCTGCTGGCCGACCACCGGGGCGACCGCGCGGGCGAGGACGGCGTAGCGGCCGTTGCCGAGCAGCTCGCGGTAGATCGTCTGCCACGGCACGCCGAGCAGCGGCGCGAGCTGGTCCGCGACCTTCCCCTTCTCCGTCGGGGAGATCAGGCTGGGGTCGGCGGTGATGTCGCGGGCGTCCTCGGTGTAGGCGAGCGGGACGCCGTCGCGGTCGTAGATCGTGCCGCGGTGGGCGTGCAGCGCGATGGTCTGCGTGCGCTGGGCCGCGGCCGCGCTCGCCAGGCCCTTGCTGTCGACGGCCTGCAGCCACACCAGACGGCCCGCGATGACGACCAGGGCGACCATGACGAACGCGAACGCCACCGCCGTCCGGCGCTCGAAGGGGCCGAGCTTGAGGGGCTTCCTCACCCGCGGCGGACGCGGCGGGCGGGCCGCGGGGCGCGGACGCGGCGGTGCCGGACGGACGGGACGACCGGAGCCGGTGGGACGGCCGGAGCCGGTGGGACGGCCGGAGCCGGTGGGTCGACCCGACCCGGTGGGACGGCCGGAACGGGTGGGGTCCGGGCGGGCACCGCGCGGCGCGGCCGGACGCACGGGGCGGCCGGCCTGCGGCGGGGCGGAGCGGACGGGGCGGGAGCGCGTCGTGGTTCCGGACGCGGGTGGGGGCGGGGTCACCGGGCACCTCCGGGCAGGGACACGGTCGCGGTCGGGGTGGCCCGCGGCGGTGTGGTCGGCGTGGTCGGGGTGGAGGGCGTCGTCGGTGTGCCGGTGGTCGGCGTGCCGGTCGGGGTGGCCGCGGGGGTCGCCGCGGTGCCACCGGCGGCGGGCGGCTGGAGCGCGATCGGCGGCGGGTTCACCGCGCCGGGGACGCCGAGCAGCGCGACCCGGCCGTCGGCGCCGATGCGCAGGAACGCGGGCTGGTCGGCGGGGACCATGCCGAGCGCGGTGGCGGCGCGGGCGAGCGCGGCGGGGGCCTTGCGCGCGGCGAGGTCGACCTGCAGCTGCTGGGCCTGGGCCTTGGTGACGGCGTTGGCGTCGGCGATCGACTGCTGCTCGAGCTCGTCGGCGGCCGACATCGTGTTCAGCACGAGCAGGCAGGTGAGCGCACCGAGCAGGACGAAGGCCACCAGGACGACGAACGGTGCGCGGCGGGCGGGGCGGAGCAGCGCCTGGCCGCCGATGGCGTCGGCGCCGGTACGGCGGCGCAGCGGGCGGGTCACGCGGCGGCCCGGATGCGTTCGACCGCGCGCAGGCGCACCGAGGCGGCCCGGCTGTTGACCTCGACCTCCTCGGCCGACGCGCTGTCGCCGCGGACCAGCAGCCGCAGCTGCGGTGCGTGTTCCGGCAGCGGCACCGGCAGTCCCGGCGGCGTGGTGTCGGTGGCGAGCGCGGCGAAGCTCTGCTTGACCAACCGGTCCTCCAGCGAGTGGTAGGAGAGGACGACCATCCGGCCGCCGACGGTGAGGGTGTCGATCGCCGCGGGGATGGCGCGGGCGAGCACCTCGAGTTCGCCGTTGACCGCGATCCGCAGCGCCTGGAAGGTGCGCTTGGCCGGGTGGCCGCCGGTGTGCTGGGCCGCGGCGGGCACGGCCGCGCGGACGATCTCGACCAGCCGGCCGGTGGTGGCCACGGGTGCGACCCGGCGTTCGCGGTCGAGGCGTTGGGCGATCCGGGCGGCGAAACGTTCCTCGCCGTACTCGCGCAGGATGCGGGTGAGCTCGGGGACCGAGGCGGTGGCGACCAGGTCGGCCGCGGACGTGTCGGCGGACTCCGGCGAGCCGTCCATCCGCATGTCGAGCGGGGCGTCCTGCATGTAGGAGAAGCCGCGGTCGGCCTGGTCGAGCTGGAGCGAGGAGACGCCGAGGTCGAACAGCACGGCGCGCACGGGCGGCAGGTCGAGACGGTCGAGCACGTCCGGCAGCTCGTCGTACACCGCACGGGCGGCCACGAACCGGTCACCGAACCGGGCCAGCCGGGTGCCGGCGCGCTCCAGGGCCATCGGGTCACGGTCGAGGCCGAGCAGCGTCGCCGCGGGCGCCGCCTCGAGCAGCGCTTCCGCGTGCCCGCCCATGCCGAGCGTGGCGTCGACGACCAGGCCGCCGTCGGCCAGGGCGGGGAGCAGCAGGTCGACGACCCGGTCCAGCAGCACCGGCACGTGGCCGTGCGGCCCGGCGGGGTGCTCCGCGCTGCTGATGGTCGTCACGTCCTCACGTCGTCGTGGATCGGGCTCGCAGGCGGCCCCGGTCGGCAGGGGCCGGTGGGGGCTGGTGGGGAGGTGACCCTCGGGGCGGGTCCCCACCCGTACCGCGCCGGACGTCGGGGAAGTGACGTCCGGGAACGGGACGGGAGGAGGCCGGTCACGAGGGTCGCGACGAGTGGGGCTGGCCGGGGTTCACAGCAGGCCGGGCAGCACCTCCTCGTCGGAGTCGGCGAACGAGGCCTCGTTGTCGGTCATGTAGGACTCCCACGCGGCGGCGTCCCAGATCTCGACCCGGGTGTTGGCGCCGATCACGGCGAGGTCCTTGGTGAGACCCGCGTAGGCCCGCAGCGCCGGCGGGATCGTGACGCGGCCCTGGGCGTCGGGGCTCTCCTGCGTCGCACCGGCGAACAGGATGCGGCTGTAGTCGCGCACCCGCCGTCCGGTCATCGGGGCGTCGCGGAGCAGGTCGGTGATCCGGGTGAACTCGGCGGTCGGGTAGACGGTGAGGCACCGCTCCTGACCCTTGGTGATCACCATGCCCCCCTCCAACTCCGTCCGGAACCGCGCCGGCAGTGCGACGCGGCCCTTGTCGTCGAGCCGCGGGGCGTAGGAACCGAGGAACACGAGGTGCCCTCCCAGCTCCCACGCCCCCCGGTTCCCCCGGGCGACGTCCCCGCAGCCGGATCCGGCTGCCGTCGCGGTGCGGAGCGCGTTCCCCACCAGGCCCCCACCCGGTAGGTCATCCGCCCCACTGGTCCCCACCGTACCCCACCTGATCTCCACTCGCGCGCCGGAACCGGCGGCGCGTCGACCCGATCCGCGGCGGTGGCAGCCGAGGGGCTCGGGGCCGTCCCACCGCCCAGCGGGGAACGCACAGCGGCGCGTGGCGCGCGGAGCGGGGATACTCACCGGGTGACCAGCGCCGCCCGCGGGAGCCACCGCCACCCGGACGACGACGCGAACCGCCCGAACCTCTCCGGATCGGTCCTCGAACCCGCCCGGTCGAACGGCTGGGCCTCGCACCCCTCCCCCGGCACCGCCCCGACCCGCACGTCCGACGCTGCTCCCACCCGCCCACCTCTGGAGGCCCGCACCGTGCAGCCCCTCGCCGCGGACACCCGTCCCGGCTACTCGAACCCCGACCTCGCGGCGCCCGACGTCGACATCGCCGACGTCCCCGACGTCGCCGACCGGATCGCCGCCAACGTCGCGCTGGCGATCGAGGGCAAGCCCGACGTCATCCGGCTCGGGATCGCGGTGCTGTTCGCGCAGGGGCACCTGCTGCTCGAGGACGTGCCGGGGGTCGGGAAGACGACGTTCGCCAAGGCCCTCGCCCGGTCGATCGACGCCACCGTCCGGCGGGTGCAGTTCACCCCGGACCTGCTGCCGAGCGACATCACCGGCGTGAGCGTCTACAACGCCGAGGCCCGCGACTTCGAGTTCCGACCCGGTGCGATCTTCGCCAACATCGTCGTCGGCGACGAGATCAACCGGGCGTCGCCGAAGACCCAGGCCGCGCTGCTGGAGTGCATGGAGGAGGACCAGGTCACCGTCGACGGCACGACCTACCCCCTCGAGGAGCCGTTCCTCGTCATCGCGACCCAGAACCCGCTGGACATGGAGGGCACGTACCCGCTGCCCGAGGCCCAGCGCGACCGCTTCACCGCGCGGCTCTCGATGGGCTACCCCGACCGCCGCGCCGAGATGGAGATGCTGCTCGAGCACGCGTCGTCGGACCCGTTGTCGACCATGAAGCCGGTCTCCGACGCCGCCGAGGTCCGCGCGGCCATCGACGCCGTGCGCCGGGTGTACGTCGCCGACGCCGTCCGCGCCTACGCCGTCGACATCGCCGAGGCGACCCGGCGCAGCACCGAACTGCGGCTGGGCGCCTCCCCGCGCGCGACCCTGCAGCTGCTGCGCACCGCCAAGGCCTGGGCGGCCCTCGACCGACGCGACCACGTGCTCCCGGACGACCTGGTCGCCCTCGCCGCGCCCGTGCTCGGGCACCGGCTCATCGTCACCGCCGACGCCCACGTGCGCGGCCGCACCCCCGCCGACGTCGTGGCGACGCTGGTCAGCGGACTCCCCCTGCCCGCGGGCGCCCGCGCCGGCCGGGGCGCATGACGCCGACCGACCCCCGTTCGGCCGACCCCCGTTCGGCCGACACCCGTTCGGCCGCCGTCGCGCGGCGCCGACTCGACGTCGGCGGACTCTGGCGCAGCACCACCGCGCGGGCCCGCGCCCTGCTCGTCGTCGGGGTGGTGCTGGTGCTGGCCGGGCTGGTGCTGCGGATGACCGACCTGACCCGCGCCGGGCTGTTCGTCGTCGCGTTGCCGCTCGCCGCCGCAGCGGTCGTCACCCGGGCCCGCCTGCGGGTCGCCTGCGCCCGCCACAGCGACCCTCCGCTCGCGGTCGCGGGCTCGGCCGTCGAGGTCGTCCTCACGCTGACCAACCGCTCGCTGGTCCCCACCGGTGCGCTGCACCTGGAGGACCAGATGCCGCGGCACCTGGACGGCCAGGCCCGGTTCACCCTCGCGGGGCTCGCCAGCCAGGAGTCGCGGGCCGTGGTCTACCGGCTCGCCGACGTGCGTCGCGGCCGGTACGTCACCGGCCCCCTGCGCATCCGCATCGACGACCCCTTCGGTCTGGTCGAGGTCGTCCGCAGCTTCACCGGCCGCTCCGAGGTGCTGGTGACCCCGAAGGTCGAGGCGCTGTCGGCCCCCGGCCCGGCCGTCGCCTGGGACGTCGGCGACAACGCCGGCTCACGCTCGGTCGGCGCGCTCGGCGCCGAGGACGCGTCGATCCGCGAGTACCGGCACGGCGACGACCTGCGCAAGATCCACTGGCGCTCGACCGCCCGCACCGGCTCGCCGATGGTCCGGCAGGACGAACGGCCGTGGCAGGGGCGGGTCACGGTCGTCGCCGACACCCGCCGCGCGGCCCACGCCACCGCACCGGAGCCGGCCGACGGCCCCGCCGTGGACCTGCGCGACCGCGACAGCCTGGAGTGGGCGGTGAGCGCGGTCGCCTCGATCGCCGACCGCATGCTCGCGTCCTCCCGCGACACCGGGCTGCTCTACGAGCAGGGCACCGGCGACGCCCTGCCGGTGCGGGCCGGGGTCGGCAGCACCCGAGAGGTCGCCGAGCGCCTGGCCGAACTGACCCCGAGCGCCCGCAGCGGGTTCGATCGGCTCGTCGCCGCGGCGCAGGCGGCCGCCCGGGAGTCGGTCATCGTGGCCGTGTTGGGCGAACTGGACCGGGAGTCGCTCGACGCCCTGCTCGCGGTCTCGCGGGCGGGCCGCCGCAGCGCCGGCACCCTGATCGCGGTGCTGCTCGACGTCGAGGGCTGGCGGTCGGGAACCGGTCCGGGCGACCCCGCGAGCCGGCGCACCGAGGACGCCGCCGCGCGTCTCGCGGCCGAGGGCTGGACCGTGGCCGTCGCCCACCGTGGTGAGAGCGTGAGCGAGGTCTGGGACCGCATGCTGCGGGCCGGCGGCGCCGGCCGCTTCGACGTCGACGCCGTGCGGACGGTGCGCTGGTGAGCGTCCTCGACCGCGACGACCGGGCGACGTCGACCCTCCCGCGCCCGGGCGCGACGCCGTCGTCCCCTGCTCCCGCCGGACCCGCCGGCCCGGGGCGTGCACCGTCGGGATCGGCCGCCGCCGCGTTCGGCGCCCGGTCGGCCGCGGGCCGCACGTTCCGGACCTGGCTCGGCCTCGTGCTGGGGCTGACCCCGCTGTTCATGATCATCTCCGACGCGCGGTGGTACGTGGTGGGCATCGGCGCCACCGTCGTCACGGTCGGGCCGGCGTGGGCCCTGCGGTTGTGGCGGCCGGACCTCCCCGCGCGCGTCTGGCAGCTGCTGCCCGGTCTGATCGTGCTGCCGCTCTACCTCACCGCGGTGTGCGTCCCGACCGGCGCGTACGCCGGCATCGTCCCGAGCAAGGTGACGTGGACCCAGCTGTCGCTGCTGCACGACGAGCTCGTCGACACCATCGCGAACTCCTCGGCGCCGATCCACTCGACGGCCGGGGTGCGGCTCGCGCTCGCGGCCCTGCTCGGGGCCGGCGTGATCATGGTCGACGTCCTGTGCACTGTGCTCGAGGCGCCCGCGATGGTCGGGCTCGTGCTCCTGCCGGTGTTCGTGCTCTCCGGCGGCACGGTGCGCGAACCGGTGGCGCTGTGGTGGTTCGCGCTCGCCGCGATCGGCTACCTGTTGATCCTCTCGACCACCGGCCCGGAGGCGAGACCCTGGGGCCGGACGATCGGTCGTCGCCCGGCGGGCGCGCCGCCGTCGTTGGTCTCGGGCCGCACCATCGGGCTCATCGCGATCGTCGTCGCCGTCCTCGTCCCGCTGGTCACCGGCGGTACCGGCGCGAATGTCGTCTCCGACGCCCTGCACACCAACGGCGGCGACGGCGACGGCACCGGGTCCGGCACCGGCGGGGTCACCCAACTGGCGTCGCTCAAGGGGGCGCTGACCCGCGGCGACCCGGTCGACCTCATGACCGTGACCGTCCCGGCGAACGCGCCCGTCGAGCCGTACTACCTGCGGCAGTCGGTCCTCGACGTGTTCACCGGTGCGGGCTGGGTGCCCGCGGGCGCCCGGAACGCGAGCGTCGGGGTCGACCCCCAGGGCCTCGCGCAGGACCCGCAGCGGCCGGCGGTCTCGACGTACGACTTCCGGGCCTACATCAACGTGTCGGGGCTCGACGGCCGCGCCGTCACCTTCGGCGACACCGTCGGGGCCAGGGGCCTTCCGGACGGGTCGCGCTGGGACCCGACCCACGGCACGTTCAGCGACGCCGAGGTGTCCGACGGCGTCCGCTACGACGTCGCCGTGCAGCAGCCCGACCCGACGCCGGCGCAGATCGCCGCGGCCACCGACGCGGTGCCGCGCGACCTGCCCGCGACCTACCTCGGGCTGCCCCGCCAGGTGGCGGACCTCGTCACGACCACGACCGAGCGGGTGGTCGGAGCGCAGACCAACCCGTACCTCAAGGCCAAGGCCCTCTCGGACTTCTTCACCGACGGCAGCAACGGCTTCCAGTACAGCCTCGAGGTGCCCGCGGGCGACTCCGACGACGACCTGGTCAACTTCCTCACGAACAAGCAGGGCTTCTGCCAGCAGTACGCGGCGACCATGGCCGTGATGCTGCGGGTCGCGAACGTGCCCTCGCGCGTGGTGGTCGGCTACACCCACGTCTCGGCCGACGACGAAGGCACGTTCACCGTCACCACCCGTGACGCGCACGCCTGGGTCGAGGCCTACATCGGCGGACTGGGCTGGCTCGCGTTCGACCCGACGCCGCTCGCGGGCGCCGACGCCGCCCGCAGCATCAACCTCCCGTACCTGCAGCCGACGGGCGGGACCGGCACCAGCGGCCCCACCGCGAGCAGTGGCCCCACCGCCACCGGCAGCGCCACGAGCACCGGGCCCGGCCGCGACACCGGCATCGACCCGGGCGCCGGCGGTGCCGACGCCCTCACGCTGCAGGCGCCCGACCACACCGGCCGCTGGGTCGCCCTGTGGGTGTTGATCGCCCTGGTCGTGATGCTGCTGCTGACCCCGGCCGCGTTGCGACTCGGTCGGAGCCGACGTGCGAGACGGGTCACCGGACCCGAGGCACCCGAGGCCCGGGTCGACGACCTGCAGGCGACGTGTCTCGACCTCGGCCTGCCGTGGTCGCCCGCCCGGTCACCCCGCGCGATCGGGGCCTGGCTCGCCGAACTAGGGGTGCCCGACGCCGTCGACCGCCCGCTGCTCGCCGCTCTCGAGCAGGCCCGGTACGGGCGCACCCCGCCCGAGGTCGACCCCCGCGTCCTGGACGACTCCCTCACCCGGACGGCCGGGGCGTTGCGTCGGCGGGCGGGCGGCCTCGACCGGGTCCGCGCCCGTCTGTGGCCGCGTTCGGTGACCCTCGACCTGCGCCGCCGCGCCCGGGCCCGGGTCGACGCCGTCCGCTCCGCGTTCAGCTCCTGGTCCAACCGTCCCGGCGCGTCCACCCGCACCTACGGCGGCCTGCGCCGCCGCTGACCCGCGGGTGGGTCGGCCGGGTCGGGCGGGCGGCGCGGCGGCACCCAGGCTGGAACGCAGCCCATCGGTGCTGCCGAGCCGCACCGGGGCTGGACGGGTGAGGCGCGCCGGTCGGCGCAGCCGTTCGGAGGGAAACCCGTCACCACCAGAGGGCGTGTCCGGGGCTGGCCGGGCGAGGGTGTCGGTCGGTCGCAGCGCGTCTCCGCGGCGGGAACTCACCCAGCGTCGCGGGACCGAGCCGCTCAGACGCCGGAGGACGCGGGCCGGGAACGCCGGGCCGCGGGAGGTGGGGTCAGGCCCCGCCGCTGTTGCCGTCGGCCTCGAAGCGGCGGCGCATGCGGTCCTCCATGCGGGCGCGGATGCCCGTGGCGGGCGCCTTGCTGCCGCGCTTGCCGGGGCCGGCGCTGCCGGAGTCGGTGAGCGAGGAGGCGTCGACCGGGGCCGCGGTGCCGCCGCGCAGGGCGACGGACGCGTAGGTCACCGACGCGACGATGAGGACGAACCCGGCGACGGCGGGGATCGGGTTCTGGAGCAGCAGTCCGAGCAGGACCAGGCCGAGACCGGCGAGAACGCCGACGATCGAGACCGGGATCCAGCGCCGGCCGGGACGTCGCCGCTTGGCGGTCCGCACGCTCGCGGCGAACTTCGGATCCTCGGCGTACAGCGCCTTCTCGATGTCGTCGAGCAGGCGCTGCTCGTGCTCGGAGAGTGGCACCGTGGCCCTCCCGTCCCGTTTCAAGTCCACCGGCCGTCCGGTGGCGCGAACTCGCTGGGTGTTCACCCGCGCTGACGCTCGAGTCATCCCCACTGAACGTCCCCGCACTGCACGACCGGGGCCGGTACCGCTCGGACCATCGTCCACGCACTGAACGAACAGTGCCCGGATGTGGTGCCCACTATAAGGACCGTTCGCGCGCTCCGACACCTCGAACAGGGCTCCTGCCCGAGGCTTCGCCCCGGTCTCGGCAACGGTTTCGTCACAGCGCCGGTGTGAGCGGGTCGGCATCGGGACGAACCCGACGTGCGAGGGGCTGCGGGAGGGCTCCGGAGCGGCCGGGTCGGGGCGTCAGACCGCCGTGCGACGGGCCAGCACGTGCACCCGGCTGGCGACGTCGCGGTACGGGCTGCGGGCCGCGAGCCGGGCCTCCAACGCGGCCAGGTCCGGTGCCCCGACACCGTGGGCCTCGAGGTCGGGACCCGCGACGTACTCGGTGAGCACGCCCACCCCGTGCACCCGGTCGGCGACCAGCCCGAGCCCCGCGACGAGCTCGAGCAGCGCCGGCACGTCGTAGCTGCCGGGAGTGGGGGCGTCGAGGCCCGCGAACGCCGCGCGCAGGTCCCCCTGCAGCGCCCGGCCCAGCACGACCGCCGCCTGGTTGACGACCTGCAGGCTCAGCGCGCCCTCGGGGGCGATCCGGGCGACGGCCGCCCGCAGGGTCGCGCCGGGATCGGCGACCGCGGTGAGGACGTCGTGGGCGAGGACGAGGTCGAAGGGGCCCGACGAGTCGCCCGGCAGCCCGAGGTCGGCCTGGTCGAGATCGCCCGGGACGGCCTCGACCCGGGCGGCCACACCCGCCTCGGTGGCGCGGCGCCCGAGGATGGCCAGGGCGTCGACGCTGCGGTCGACGACGGTGACGTGCGCGCCGGCGACGGCCAACGGCACGGCGAGCGCACCAGTTCCGCCCCCGCAGTCGAGCACCCGCGGGGCGCCACCGGCGCGGACCAGGTCCGTGACGAGGGTGGTGAGCAGGCCGAGCACCAGCCGGCCACGTCCGGTCGGCAGGGACTCCCCCGCCGTGCTCGTTCCCGCGCCCGCCACGGGGCGTGACGCTATGCCATCGGACCCGACGCGCTCAGCTGGCCCGGCTCGCCGGACCGGCGAGCACGACGCCCTCGACCAGGCCGGCGAACTCCTCGGCGGCGCGGAGCAGGTCGTTGGCGTCGCGGGTGGTCACGGAACGGACCGCTCCGGCCTCGACGGCGGCGCGGCGACCGGCGCCGGCCGCGAAGTACGCCGCCCAGTCGCCGAACTCGGGGGCGACCCCGGCGAGCAGCACCCACGCGTTGGTGGGGCGGCGGCGACCGGAGTCCGGCCGGGCGCGCAGCGCGACCACGGCGGCGGCGCAGCGCAGGGCCGCGAGGTGGGCGGCGGCGTAACGCTCACCCGGCTGACCCGCGGCGCGGGCCTCGACGAGCGAGCTCCGGGCCTGGGCGAGCAGGACGGTGCCGGACCGGACGCTGGGGGGCGGCGGTGCGGGGACACGACGGGCGGGCGGCAACGGGAGCGGGACGGCGGCGGGACCGGACACGGGCCTCTCCAAGGACGGTGGGAACTCCAGGGGCGTGGAGCGGGGCGTCGGCACCCTCTGACTCCACCACGGGGGTCCGACAACCCCGAGACTAGTCGAACACCCGTTCGAACGCCAGTGCTCCCGCGCCGGTCAGAGCCGGACGCGTCGGGGTGTCGCTCCCGCGCCGACCAGCCGGGCGATGGCCCGCAGGTTCGCGTCGGCGTCGAAGCGCCGCAGCACGATCTGCAGCTGCGCCACGCGGTGGGGCAGATCCGGGTCCTGGGGTGTCCGCGCGTCCGAGAGCAGCGCGATCAACCGGATGACGGTGTCGATCGTCGTCGCCGTCACCGCCTGGGCCCGCCGCGCCGCGAGCTCGGCGGCCGGACCGGACGGATCGGCCTGCACCACCTCGGCGGCGTCACGCAGGGCCAGCCGGGCCGCGAACACCCAGGTGTCGACCCGGCCCACGCGTTCGAGGTCGTCGCGCTCCGTGGGCGTGGCCAACGTCGCCTCCACCGTCCGGCACAGCCACACGCACGCGCCGAACCAGCACACGGTGTCCAGCAGCAGGCCGTCGAACCGCCGCGCCCGCGCCGCCCACGTCTCCGCCGTCCCCACCGCGGTCGCCTCCACCGCCGTGAACGAGACCGGCCCGTTCGGGTCCTCCGGGGCGATGACCCGGGGCGGGGTGCGGTCCACGGTGACGCCCGGGGCGTCGAGCCGGACGAGGAACAGCGCCTCGCCGTCACTCGTCGTCGCCGGGACCAGCGCCCACCCCGCCGCGGCCGGGTGCACACTGCGCGCCTGCGTGCCGTTGAGCACCCAGCCGCCTCGCGGGTCGACACTCGCCCGCACGGCGCCGCCGTTCGACGCGAACAGCACGACGCTGTCGTCCGGCGCCGTCAGGCCGGCCGCGGTGAGCGCCTGGACCGCCTCGTGGTCGGCCTGCACCATCCGGGCGAAGGCGTGGCTGCTCTCGGACATCGTCCCGAGCACCCGCATCGTCGTGCCGATGTCAAGCTCGGCCAGCTGCCGACGCAGCCCGACGACCGCAGCCCGCATCGACTCCAGGTCCGTCGAGGCGCGCGTCGCGAACACGCGCCACCGTTCGGCGTCGGCCAGCAGCGGCCGTCCCCCCAGCCAGCCGGTCGGCGACGGGGTCACATCCTCTGTTCCTGACACGGTCCTCTGGTCCCCTCGACTCGGCCGTTGCAGGTGGGTGTGGTCAGCACGGTGTGGGTCTCTCGAAGCGGCCTCCGGTGGCGCGGCACGAACGGGTCCGTCGGGCGGTGTCGGATCCGGTGGGGGTGGTTTCGTCACCCTCGTGCGAGAGGGTTCCACCCGTGGCCGTCCGACGCAGCGCAGGGTTCCTTCTGTACCGCCGCTCCAGCACCGGGGCAGACGTTCCGGGCATCGACGTCCTCATCGGGCACATGGGCGGTCCGCTCTGGGCTCGCAAGGACGACGGCGCCTGGAGCGTCCCCAAGGGCGAGTACACCGACGACGAGACGCCCTTCGACGCCGCGCGCCGGGAGTTCACCGAGGAACTGGGCCTCCCGGCACCCGACGGCCCGGCGCTCGACCTCGGCGAGGTCCGTCAGTCCGGCGGCAAGACCGTGCGGGTGTGGGCGGTCGAGGCCGATCTCGACCCGGCCGACGTCGTCCCCGGCACTTTCACCATGACCTGGCCGCCGCGCTCGGGGCGGACCGCCGAGTTCCCCGAGCTCGACCGCGTGGAGTGGTGCGACCCGGCGACGGCCACCCGCCGTCTGGTCACGGCCCAGCGGGCCTTCGTCGAGCGGCTGCTGGACCAGCTGCCACCCGGTGCCGACGGTGCGGCCGCCGACACCGGGTGAGCAGCCCGGCCGCGGCTAGGCTCGTACGGGTGACGTCAGCAGCGGCGGCCCACGCCGTCGGTGACGCGGCGGCGACGCCGGTCCCGACCGTGAGCCTGGACGTCTGGCGGCTGCGCCCGCGCGACGCCGCGAGGGCCATGCTCGCCTCGCCGACCTTCACCCGCCGGACCAGCTCCGGACCGGTCTCCTTCGCCCGTCTGCTCGGCACCGGCGACTCCCGCTTCACCCCGGGCGCGGCCGACCTCACGCGCTGGGTCGTGCTGACGGTCTGGACGTCCGCCCCGCAGCCGGTCACCCCGCCGTGGGCCCGCCGCGCCGTCGACCACTGGGGGGCCCGGCTGGCCCCGATCGCGAGCCGTGGCCACTGGGCCGGCCGCGCCCCGTTCGTGCCGAGCGGCGCCCGCGACTGGTCGGGCGAGGTCCTCGCCCTCACCCGTGCGCGGCTGCGGGCCCGCCGCGCCACGACCTTCTGGCGCTCGGTCCCGCCGGTCGCGTCGAGCGTCGCCGGCGCCGACGGCCTGCAGGCGTCCATGGGCATCGGTGAGGCCCCGGTCGGGTACCAGGGCACGCTGTCGTTGTGGCGCGACCGCGCGGCCGTGGCCGCCTACGCCTGGCGCGACCCGGCGCACCGGGCCGTCGTCGACCGCACCCCCGGCGAGGACTGGTACGCCGAGGAACTGTTCGCCCGTTTCGCGGTCGTCGAGCGCACCGGGTCGCTCGCGCTCTGGGCCGACTCCCGGAGCGCGGCGTGAGCGCGGCCGTCCTCGCCCGGCTGCCCGGCCCGGGACCGGACGTCGAGCTGCAGGTGTGGTCCGGGCCCGAGATGGTCGCCCGGGTCGACGAGGCGATGGCGATCTACGTCGCGGCCATGGGCTACCACGTGTCGGCCGGCAAGGCCCGGGCCGCGGCCACCCGCGCCCACACCCGCTACGACGGCTTCGCCAGCGTCGCCGCGGTGCACACGCCGTCGGGGCGGCTGCTGGGCTTCGGCTACGGCTACACCAGCCGCCCGGGCCAGTGGTGGCACGACCTGGTCCGCCGGGCCGTCGAGCCGTCCACGGCCGAGGTCTGGATGGCCGACGCCTTCGAGCTGTCCGAGCTGCACGTCTCCCCCGACGCCCAGGGCCGGGGTATCGGCCGGGCCGTCCTCGCCGCCCTCGCGAGCCGCACCACCGAGTCGACGATGCTGCTGTCGACCCCCGACGCCGAGACCCGCGCGTTCCGCCTCTACACTGACCTCGGCTTCGTCGCCCTGGCCCGCCGTCACCGGTTCCCCGGTGACGGCCGACCGTTCGCGGTCCTCGGCGCCCGGTTGCCGTTCGCCCCGCCGGGTCGGCACCGCACCGCACCGTGACCACCGCCGCACCCGTCGTCCGCGGGCTGCACGCGCGCCGGACCGGTGACGTCGTCCCGGCCGTGCTCTACGCCGCGACCGTGCTGGCCCAGATCGTCTACCCGCTCACCGCCGAGGGCGGAGCCGGCCGCGACCGCCTGACGTTCACCGTCGTCATCCTCGGGGCGGCGGCGGCGGTCGCCCACGCCGTGGGCACGATCGGCCGGCGCGGCTTCGCCGGGCTCGCGGCGGTCGCGGGGATCGGTCTCGCCGCCGAGGCGACCGGTGTGGCCACGGGTTTCCCGTTCGGCTCGTACGCCTACGCCGGCACCCTCGGACCCGAGGTCGCGGGCGTGCCGTGGCTCGTGGTCGCGGCCTGGGTGTCGATGGCCTGGCCCGCGGCGGTCGCCGCCCGGCTGCTGGCCCGCCGCTTCGCCGCGCGGGTCGCGCTCGCCGCCGTGGGGCTCGCCGCGTGGGACGTCTTCCTCGACCCCCAGATGGTGACGGCCGGTCACTGGACCTGGGCGCCCGGCGGCTGGCGACTGCCCGGCATCCCCGACGTCCCCGTCGGCAACTTCGCCGGCTGGCTCGGGGTCGCCGTGCTCATCGCCGTCGTGCTGCAGGCGGTCCCGCCGCCCGCGGAGGTGCGCACCGCCTGGTTGCCCGCGGGCTACTTCGTGTGGACCGCGGCGTCGTCGGCGCTCGCCGCGGCCGCGTTCTGGGGCCGCCCGGCCGTCGCTGCCTGGGGGTTGCTCGCCATGGGACCGGTCGCCGCCGCCACCGCGCGGAGGCTGTGGCGCCGGTGACCCACCCGCTGCGCACGGTGGGCCGCCCGATCGTCCGCGCCGCCGCGGCGTCCTCGCTCGCGACCGCCGCACTCGCCGTCTCGAACGCCCACCGGTTGCCCCGGCCGCCGCGCGGCGCGGTCACCCGCCGCCGGGTCGCGGTGCTGGTCCCGGCCCGTGACGAAGCGGCCGACCTCGCCGCGTGCCTGCGCACCGTGGTCGCGCAGCGGGGGGTCGACGACCTCGAGGTCGTGGTGCTCGACGACGAATCTTCCGACGCCACCGGCGATCTCGCCCGCCGTGCCGGCGTCCGGGTGCTGCGCGGAACGCCCCCGCCCGCCGGCTGGCTCGGCAAACCGTGGGCGTGCGCGCAGCTCGCCGCGACCGTCCCCGACGCCGAGGTGCTCGTCTTCGTCGACGCCGACGTCCGGCTCGCGCCCGACGCCGTGGCGGGCGCCGTCGCCCTGCTCGACGCCGCGGCGCTCGACCTGGTCAGCCCGTACCCGCGCCAGGTGGCGATCGGGCCCGTCGAGCGGTTGCTGCAGCCACTGCTGGTCTGGACCTGGTTGTCGCTGCTGCCGCTGCCCGCGGCCCACACCGCGGCGCGCGCCTCGATGGCCGCGGCCAACGGCCAGTTCCTCGCCGTGCGCCGCGGTGTGTACGACCGGGCGGGCGGCCACGCGGCGGTGCGGGGCGACGTCCTCGACGACGTCGCGCTCGCCCGCGCGGTCCGCCGGGTCGGTGGCACGGGCGGGTTCGTCGCCGGCGCCGGGCTCGCGAGCTGCCGCATGTACCGCGGCGGCGCCGCGGCCCGCGACGGCTACGGCAAGTCCCTCGCCCGCAGCGTCGGCGGGTCGACCCCCGCGAGCCTCGCCGCAGCCGGTGTCGCCGTCACGATCTGGACCCTGCCCGCGGTCGCGGCCGTCGCCTGGCGCTCCCCCGCGGGCGGGCTCGGCTGGGCCGCCGGGGTCGCGGGCCGGCTGGTCGCGGCG
>NZ_JBTJEQ010000061.1:0-23963 GCF_054456675.1 Jatrophihabitans sp. YIM 134969 | reverse complement strand
TCGGCCCGAAGGTGGTCGGCGGGGCGGGCGTGGCCGATCCGGTGTCCTGCCGCGGACGGCGTGAACCGGGCGGCGGCGGGATCACGCGGCGGGTGACGGGCTGGGCGTGCTTGGACATCCGCACGGCCTCGGCCGCGGGAGCCGCAGCCGCGTCGGAGGCGGCCGAGGTGCTCAGGACGACCGCCGACGCCGGCACCACACCGGCGTCCAGGCGCCACGGCCCGGACGGCTCGACCGGGCCGGGAACGTCGAGCGACGCGGTCAACCCCGTGAGCCCACCGGGCACCCCGGCGCGCAGCGCGGTCGACTGCTGCTGGCGCAGGACGAGGCGTTGCTCTGCCGCCGTCGTCACGACGTCGACCCAGGCCGGGCCGTGCACGACGACCTCGACGGCGTCGGAACCCCCGATCGGGCCCCAGGCCACCAGGCCCGGCGCCTGCGCCGCGGGGAACGCGGTCTCGAGCCGGTCGCACCAGACCGGGCCGTCGCCGCCGGCCGCCGCGACCTCGTCGAGCAGGTCGACGACGCGGGCGGCGGCCTCACCGGTGGCGGCGCACAGGATCCCGAGACCGTCGCGCAGGGCGAGGAATCCCTCGCCGGGGACGGGGCGGGCGGACAGCGGCGTGCTCACACGAGCCTCCCGCCGCGGAAGCGCCAGTGGATCGAGAAGACCCGGAACGGGCCGTTGGTCACGATCCACACCGCGAGCCACACGAGCACGAACTGGACGATGAAGTACACCTTGTTCACCGGGCCTTCGATGCCCGGCACGATGCCGTTGTCGACGAGCAGGAACACGACGATCCCCTCGGGCACCATCGTCACCAGCCCGAACAACGTCGGCCAGTCCTTCTCCCACCGCCACTGCATGAGCAGGTGGTACAGGCACTCCCAGACGATGCCGACCACCGCGACGGTCGCGAGGACGATGAACCCGGTCTCGTACTTGTCACCGAGTGAGGCGCCGTCGGCCGGCAGGAACGGCACGACGATCAGCGTCACGATCGAACCGACCGTGGCGAGGAAGAAGATCCGGCTCTGGATGCGACCGGGCAGGGTGGGCAGCACGCGACGTCCTCAGATCTGCTTGTTGCGGGCCCACTTGAGCCACTGCGAGACGGAGCGGGCGGGACCGATGCGCTTGACGAAGCCGCGGCGGGCGAGGTCGTCGGCGATCTCCTGGGCTGCGACCTGCAGGCCGAGGAAGGTGTCGACGCCCGGGAAGTACCCGCCCAGGGTCGGCGACCCCGAGGCGTAGAGCAGGCCGGGTGCGCTGGCCGCGCCCCGCAACTCGAAGGTCCGTTCGACGTCGAGCCGGCCGACGGGGTTGCGGCCCGCGCCACTGTGTTCGAGCAGGTCGGCGAGCACGCGGTGCTCGGTGATGTCGGCCTCGAGCCCCGTGCAGTCGATGACGAAGTCGGCCGCGATGTCGAAGACACCGCCCGGCGTCTTGACGGTGCTGACGATCCGGCCGTCGGGGAGCAGGTCCATCGTGTCGACCGTGCCGGACAACGTCTTGTACCAACCGGCGCTGCGGCCCTCGTTCATCTGCCGCTGCCAGCTGCGCCGCCACGGGGTGTTCGTGCCGCCCATGCCCTTGTAGGCGTCGGCGCGTTCCTGGCCCTCGAGACGTCGCATCTTGGCCTTGAGCTGGCCGCCCCACACCGACTTCGGGTAGTTGAACCCCTGGTAGGCGAAGCCGTTGCCGCCCTTGCGACGCGACCAGGCGTTCGGGCCGTGCGACCCCGTGACGTAGGTACGGAACACGTGGACGATCTCGGTCCGCAGGCCGTACTTCGCGCGATCGTCCATCAACCGTTGCAGGACACGCGAGGCGACGATGCCACCGCCGCGGATGAACACCGTCCCGGGCCGGGTGCGCAGTTGGTTGTAGACGTGCTCGTGGTCCTCGTAGGCGCTGACGACGTGGTGGAAGTCCTGCCGGTCGATGCGGAAGTTCTGCAGGTCGGGAAGGAACTTCAGACCCGGGTAACCGATGGCGAGGTGGGCGTACTGCGACCGGAACGCGACACGACGGGTCGGGCTCGCCCCCGGCGGCGGCGTGAGGATGGTGAAGTAGCCGCCACCCTGACGGCGCCGGATCATCCGCACCTGGCCCTTGACCAGCATGTCCCACCACTTGATGCGCTTGGCCTCACGGTCGAGGTTCTCGAAGACCATGCCGGCGCGCGGGGTGTAGTAGTCGGCCCAGATCGGCTCGACCAGCACCTGCCACAGCGACTTCAGCGACTTCTGCCGCCAGGCCTCCTCGACGGCGTACGACGGGAAACCCCAGATGTTGTCCGGCCGCGACGCCGAGTCCGACCGGATCCGCTCCGGCCGCGGGATCTGCGAGACCCGGGTCAGATACTCGTAGGTCTGCCACGGGAAGTCGATGTTCGACAGCACCTTGATCTGGTCGGTGCGCATGCCGGCGATCCGCAGGTAGTCGACGGTGACGAACGACCCGATACCCCCACCGATACTCACGAAAGGGACGTCGACGACAGGGATGCCGGCGCGCGCGAGCATGTCGTCGTGCCACCAGTCCGAGCGCAGCAACTCCTCGGTGAGGTCGCCCGGGGCCGTGCCGCCGGGCGGGGGCGCCGGCGGCGCGGGACGACCCGTGGGCACGGACGGGACCGTCGGGTGAGCGGGGTGGGACACGCACATCCTCCGCGGCAGGTCGGGATGAGGTCAGGGTGTCGTCAAGCGACGAATCCGGAGGCTAACCACAGCGGACCCGGAACAGAAGCCTGTTCGGGCAACGAACCTCGATCGCGCCCCTTCGGGCCGACCGCTTCGCCCGGTGTCTTCCCGGCAAGCCGAATGTCCGGTCCGGCCGCTACGCTGTCCCCCGCCCGTCCGTGTCGTCCACCGGTGCGGGCCGTCGTGACGGACTGTTCGAGGGGCTGTGTCGTGGAGGAGCAGTTCGGCCCGTACGTGCTCCAGGCGCTCATCGGGCGCGGCGGCATGGGCGAGGTGTACCGGGCGTTCGACACCGAACGCGGCCGGACCGTGGCGCTCAAGGTGCTGCCTCCGGAACTCGCGGTCGACGAGACCTTCAAGGCCCGCTTCCGCCGTGAGTCACGCATGGCGGCGCGACTCAACGAACCCCACGTCATCCCCATCCACGACTTCGGCGAGGTCGACGGCCGACTGTTCCTCGACATGCGCCTCGTCGAGGGCGTGGACCTCTCGACCGTGGTCGAGAACGAGGGAACCCTCGCGCCCGCCGCGGCGGTCGAGATCGTGGGCCAGGTCGCGGCCGCCCTCGGCGCCGCCCACGACAGCGGGCTGGTCCACCGCGACGTCAAGCCCAACAACGTCCTGGTCACCGGGATGGACGAGGAACGGTCCGGGGCGTTCGCCTACCTGGTCGACTTCGGCATCGCGCGCGCCCTGCCCGGTTACGGGGGGACGGCCCTCACCACGACCTCGCAGACCGTCGGCACACTCGCGTACATGGCGCCCGAGCGCATCAGCGGCGACCCGGGCGACCACCGCGCCGACATCTACTCGCTCGGCTGCGTGCTCTATGAGTGCCTGACCGGCAAGCCGCCGTACCTCGGCGAGACCTTCCAGGTGATGTACGCGCACGTCAACCACGACGTGCCGTCGATGCGCTCGGCCCGCGACGACATCCCGCCGGCGCTCGACGACGCGTTCCGCCAGTCGGTCGCCAAGGATCCCTCCGAGCGGTTCCAGACCACCGGACAGTTCGCGCGGGCCATGCGGGCGGCCGTCGCCACCCTCCCGATCGAACGCGTCGACGTCGCGGCCCCGCCCGTCACCCGCCGCGTGATCCCGCCGCCGCCCGGTTCACGCCGTCCGCGGCAGGACACCGGATCGGCCACGCCCGCCCCGCCGACCACCTTCGGGCCGACGTTCCCGCCCGCCGCCGCGGCCGGTGCCGCCGGCCGTCACGCCGCGACCGACGACCCCGCGCTGTCGACGGTGGCCGACGTCGTGGCGGGTGCGCCTGTCGACGCGGCGGCGCCGGCGACCGAGGAAGCGGCGGCCACCGCGACGCCGACTCCCGCGGCCGAACCGCAGGCCCGTCCGGACACGCCGCTGCCGCAGACACCGGCGCAGCAGACCCCGCTTCCCCAGAACCCCGCGCAGCAGACCCCACTTCCCCAGAACCCCGCGCAGCAGACCCCACTGCCGCAGACACCTCCGCAGACCCCGCTGCCGCAGACGCCGTCGCAGCAGACCCCACTGCCGCAGACCCCGCTGCCGCAGACGCCTCGCCCGCAGACGCCGCTTCCCCAGTCGCCGCAGCAGCCGCGACCGCAGACACCCCTGCCGCAGCAGACCCCACGACCGTTGCACCAGACACCGGTTCCGCAGCAGCACCAGACCCCGCGACCCCAGACCCCGCGACCCCAGACCCCGCGACCCCAGGGAGCGCCGCAGCCGAACGCACCGGCGGCGAACTGGGGACCGTCCGGCCAGCAGGCGGCCCCGCAGCGGTCGACCTCGTGGCCCCCGTCGTTCGTCGGACCGGGTGCGCCGGCCGGTGGCTCGGGTCGGCCTCCGGGCGGCCCGTCCGGTCCACCCCCGCCGGGGTTCGGCGGCCCACCCGCCGACCGCGGCGGTCGCAGCCGCAAGCCGCTGGTCATCGGGTTGATCGCGGCGGTCGTCGTCGTCGGAGGGTCCCTCGGGATCGCTGCAGGGGCAGGCGCGTTCGGCGGCAACGGCGGAACGCCGATCCCGTCGTTGTCGACCGAGGCGATCGGCGGCAACGACTTCGGCACCGGCAGCCCGACCGCCGGCACCAGTTCCTCGTCGTCGAGCTCGGACACCCCGAGCCCCACCGACACCCCGACCGACTACGACACCGACGCACCGACCGAGGACGCCGCGATCAGCACCGCGGAGGACTTCTTCATCGCCACCGACGCCGACGACCTCGACGCCGCACTCGCGATCGTGTGCCCCGAGTACCGCACCGACTTCGAGGAGAACCTCCCCGACGACGAGTTCAGCTTCACCATCGACCACGACGCCAGCAGCTACGACAAGACCACCGTCGACGACGGCGCCCGGCAGCTGGACTACACCCTCGACGTCAAGCTCGACAGCGGCACGAGCTCGACGCTCGAGTACTCCCTGCTGCTGCGCAACATCGGCGGCGACACCTACATCTGCGGACGGACGTACGAAGAGAAGAAGTGAGTGGCAGGGCCGAGAGTCTTCCGGCGGCTCTTCACGTCGCTTAGGGTGACCGCGACAGCCGCCCCTGTGAGCGCGTTCGCGAGGTCGTCCCGTGACCCAGTTGGGCCCCTACCGCCTCGAGGTGGTCCTCGGTCGCGGCGGCATGGGCCAGGTCCACCGGGCGTTCGACACCCGGCGCGACCGCGTCGTCGCGGTGAAGGTCCTGCTCGCCGACCTCGCCGACGACGCTGACTTCCGTACCAGGTTCGCCCGGGAGTGTCAGACCGTTGCACGGCTACGCGAACCGCACGTGATCCCGATCCACGACTTCGGCGAGATCGACGGTCGCCTCTACCTCGACATGCGCCTCGTCGACGGCGTCGACCTCGGCACGGTGCTCGGCGACGGTCCACTGTCCGTCGCCGAGGCGGTGGACGTCACCGCGCAGGTGGCGGCCGCCCTCGACGCCGCTCACGACGCCGGGCTGGTCCACCGCGACGTGAAGCCGGGCAACGTGTTGCTGTCCGGGGCGGGCGACGGCCAGCGGGTCGGGTTCGCGTACCTCTTCGACTTCGGCATCGCACGATCCGACGCCCACACGTCGTCGGGCGCGACCACGACCGGGCTGGTCGGGACGGTCGCCTACATGGCACCCGAACGCATCGCCGGGGAGGTCGACGACGCCCGCGGCGACGTCTACTCACTCGCCTGCGTGCTCTACGAGAGCCTCGCCGGCCAGCCGCCTTTCCAGGGCGACACCTACCAGGTCCTCTTCAAGCAGGTGAACACCGCCGCGCCACGGCTCGACACCCTCGTGGGAGACAGCGTTCCCCGCGAGCTCGCCGACGTCCTCGAACGAGGGTTGGCGAAGAACCCGGACGACCGCTTCCCCTCGGCCGGTGCACTGGCCGCGGCCGCACGGTCCGCGTTGGTCGACGCGGCGGCCGGGTCCACCACGCCGTTGGCCGGGTCCCCGTCTGTCACGGCCGCTCCCACGGAACCGTTCGCATCGTCGGTGCCGACCGCACTCGACCTGCCGCGCTCGCAACCGCCGTCCACGGACGCACCCGGTTCGGAGTCCGACCCGCCGGTGGATGCACCACACGGGGCGACCGAGGAATCGCCGGGAGGTCCGCGCCGGCGACCTCGCGCGAGATGGTTCGCCGCGGCAGGCATCGCCGCCGTCCTCGCGGCAGGCTGCGTCACCGCCGTCGGGCTCTGGGGTGGCTCGGGCCGCCCCGCCGCCGCCGGTCCGTCGCCCACTTCGGAGCCGAGCACGACCTCCACCTGCGACGTGGGCGCCGGTCCCGACGCGCCCACGGGTTGCGATCTCACCGCGGCGGAACGCCGCCTCGGAGCACGGATCCCGACCCGCTTCGGGCTGAGCACGTGTGTCGGCCGCACCGCGGCCACGGCCACGGCTGTGCCCGCCGTGACCGCCGACGTCGCCTGCTACGTCTCCGACACCGCCGCGCCGGCGGAGCAGGTCGAGGCGGTCTCGTTCACCTCGGACCAAGACCTGCAGCTGTATCTCGCCCACAACCTCTACAGCTTCGACTTCGCCGGGCTCCCGGTCGGCAAGTGCGCGGTGAACGGCGTCTCCAACGCCCGGGAGCCGTTGCCCGCTGTAGCTCCGTCGGCCGTGCGCTACTGCGCGACCAACGACAACGGCTACGCGGTCGTCGCGTGGACCTACCCCTCGGAGCGGGTCGTGCTCCTCGCCGCCACCACCCCGAACCACGTCGCGACCACGATCCCCGCCCTGGTGCGATGGGTGTGGTCGGGCAGTCTCACCCTCGGCTGAAGTGTTGCGCGCTGCACGTGTAGGCCCGCAGGCCGGGATCGAGGATGAACTCCACGGTGGCGCGGGGTCGCCGTGCTGCGGCGATGCGGCGTTTCACGAGGCGTTCGACTCTGGACCGGCGTGGGGGTCGGCCGGGTGGTCGGGTCGGAGCGGTGGTTGCCGGCGGTGGTGAGGCCGTAGCGGGGACCCGGTCGGCTTTCGTTTCGTTGCACCACACGCACATGCCGCGGGCGTTGATCAGGCTGGTCGTCCCGCCGTGGGTGTGCGGGTCGTGGTGGTCGATGTGGCGGATGGGCGCGTCGCAGTACGGGGTGGTGCAGGTGTCCTCGTCGCGCAACGCCACGAAGTCGGCCATCGCCTTCGTGAACTGCCGGGAGGCGCTCTCGGCGGTGATGAGCCTCCCGGCCGGGTCGCAGAACAGTCGGCGGACCCGGTGCGCGACGTCGGTGTCAAAGACCATGGCCCGGGCGAGGGGTGCGGGGACGGGTGATCCGTCGGCCAATCGGGCGGGCGCGTCGCTGACGCCGAGCAGGGTGCGGTCGGTGATGACCAACTGGATCGCCACCGGCACCGCGGCGGCGGCGGCTTGTCCGGTGATCCGCTCGACCACGACGTCGGCCATGACGTGGTCACGGGTCCGCAGGTCACCAGCGGCGCGAGCCTCCTTGACCACGTGCTCCAGGGCGGCGCGGCACGCGACGACCTGCGCCATGGGGGCGAGCAGGGTCAGCCACCCCATGGCGTCCGGAGCCGGCCGGGTCGTCACGCGGCGTTCGCTGGCGGCTTTCGCCGCCCTCGCGCAGGCACCGGCGGGGTCGAGCTCCGCCACGGCGGCCCGGGTCCGCTGCATGAGCGTCCGGTCACCCCAGCCGTCGAGGTTCGCGGCGATGCCAGCGTCGACGATCTGCCGGTCGACCTGCTCCTCCAGCGGTGCGACCTGCTCGAACACGATCCGCGCCCGCCGCTCCGACAGCTCACCCTTCTCCAGGAGAGCGAGGGTGTCCGGGGTGTCGGCGGGCGCATCGCACGCCCACCGCAGGTACTGCCGCGCCTGCCACGGCGACAGCTTCAACGCCGCAGCGAGTTTGGCGACCAGCTGCCGCCGGGCGTGCTCCCGCCGCCGCGCCTCACCGACCCCGGGCTTCGGGACGGTGTCGATCTCCACCTCGATCGCGGCCTGCCGTTCCGCCGCCAACGCGGCGGTCTCGCGGGCGAGTTCGCCGGCCAGTCGGCAGCGTTGCGCGTCCAGCTCGGCGATCCGCGCGAGGCGGTCCACCGGCCGACTGGTCATATGTTCGATTCTAGCGGTCCAGGGAGAAAAGTCAATGGAATACTGATGATTCTCGACCCAGGTCCTTCGAGCTCCCCGCCGCAGCCACGCGCGATGCCGTGTCACCTGACATCCGGTGAACCTCGGCGCCGGCCACCGGGCCGGTCCAGCTCGACCGCCAGTCCACCCGCTGGGCGCACAGGTGCCGGGGTCGAGCACCGCCGCGACCTCGAGCCCCGTGCCCGGCACCAACGGTGCCCGGCTTCAACCGTGCCCGCTCCGCGGAACCGGGCGAGAGCCGGCAACCCAGGCCTCTCGTCACACCTTCTTGCGCAGCTCACCCTCGCCGGCGTCGGCGAAGCCGCGCGCCTCGAGCCAGGCGGTGACGACCGCGGGGTCCGGGTGCGTCGCGGGGACCACGTTGTAGATGATCGACAGGCCGCGCTCGCGGGCTTCGTCGGCGAGGCAGTCGACCACGTACGACCCGACGCCGGCGCCGCGGTGGGCGGCGGCGACGGAGAACGTGATCTGGGCGTCGCCCCACTCGGAGTCCAACCAGCCGTAGCCGACCACGTCGTCGTCCGAGCGGACGGCCCACCACTCGTCGGCGATGGCGTCACCGACGGCCGGACGCGACCCAAGGCCCACGGCCGCGAGGTCGGCGTCGGTGAACACCCGGTCCTTGTCCTCGTCCCAGCGCGGCCGCGCCTCCTTGGTCCACGACAACGTCACGACAACCTCCGCATGCCCCGGTGCATCTCGATGGCCCGCAGGTACTCCTCGACGCCCCAGCGCACCCAGTCGGCGAGGTCGGGCGCCGGGCGCATCCGTGCCGGGACACCGAGCGCGATCTCGCCGGTCGGCACGACCGCCCCCTCGGGGACCAGCGCGGCGGCACCCACACCCGCGCGGTCCTCGACCACCGCGCGGTTCAGGACGATCGACCCCGACCCGACCAGGCACCCGTCGCCCACCCGGCAGCCCTCCAGGTGCGCGTTGTGCCCGACCACGCAACCGGCCCCGATCAGCGTCGGCCACTCCTCGGTGGTGTGCAGCACCGTGCCGTCCTGGATCGAGGTCCGCTCGCCCACGCGGATCTCGCCGTAGTCGCCCCGCAGTACCGCGGCCGGCCACACCGACGCCGACGCACCCAACGTCACCCGCCCGATGACGACCGCGTCGGGATGCACGAAGGCGTCGGGGTGGATGGACGGCTCGTGGTCGCCCAGGGCGTAGATCGGCATCAGCTCACCTGCAATCCGTAGACCTGCACGGCATTTCCTCCCAGCACGAGCCCCGTCACCTCGTCCGTCGCACACAACGCGGCGATCGCACGCGCGTTCCGCGCGATGCCGGGCACCCCGGGCCAGTCGGTCCCGAAGATCATCCGCCGGGTCAGCCGGTCCCAGTGGTGACGGGCGTAGTACTCGCGCAACCGCGACGGCGGCAGGCCGGACAGCTCGATCCACACGTGCTCGTTGGCCAACGCCATGAACGCGGCGGCGTCGTACCACCAGCCGCGCCCGCCGTGGGCCAGCACGACGTCGAGCGACCGGAAGTCGCGCAGCACGTCGTCGAGGAACTCCGGCGAGGCGAACGAGTTCGACGACCCCGGGAACGACGACGTGCCGCAGTGCACGACCACGGGGATCCCCAACGACTGGCAGCGTTCGTACGCGGCGTACAGGCCACGGTCGTTGGCCGCGAACCCGCCGTGCACCGGGTGGATCTTGATCGCGACCGCGCCGAGGTCGACCTGCCGCTGCACCTCGTCCTCCACCGGGAAGTGCAGGTGCGGGTTGACGTTCCCGATGACGCGCACCAGGTCGGGGGCGTGGGCGGCGAGCGGCAGCAGGTCCTCGATCGGCTGGTAACCGGTGGCCTTCGGGCTGTACTCGGCGATGGTGAGAGCGAGGTCGACGCCCTCCGACCGCAGCACCTGCGCGTACCCCTCGGGCGACACGAGGTCGCCGTCGGGGTAGACGGCGGCGGTCACCGCGGCGTCGCCGAAGTCGTGCGACCACTGCTTCCAGGCCGGCTTGATCGTCGAGCGGCGCGGCGTGTGGTGGTGGACGTCGACCAGCAGGTGGCCGTCGAGGGTCACACCGGCACCGTGGCGCCGCCGACCTCGGCGGCCGGTGTCCCCGCCGCGACCGCCGCGGCGGTGACGAGCGCGGTGTCGGCCAGTGCGCGGAGTTCGACCCGGCGCACCTTGCCGGTGGCCGTGGTCGGGTACTCGTCGACGACGAGGATGCGGCGCGGCCGCTTGAACGACGGCAGGCCGTCGCGGCAGAACGTCAGCAGCTCGTCCTCCCCGACCGACGAACCGGACGCGAGGATCACGTACGCCACGGGCTTCTCGAGGCCGTCACCGTCCGTGGCCGCGACCACGACGGCCTGGGTGACGTCGGGGTGCGCGAGCAGCCGCGCCTCGATGTCGGCCGGTGACACCCAGATGCCGCTGGCCTTGAGCATGTCCCCGGTACGGCCGAGGCACGCGTAGTAGCCGTCGTCGTCACGGACGTAGGTGTCGCCGGTGCGCAACCACTCGCCCTGGAACACCTGGCGGGAGGCGTCGTACCGCGACCAGTAGCCCGTGGCGGTCGAGGCCCCCCGCACGAACAGCGTGCCGGGCACACCGGAACCCTCGATGACCCCGCCGGACTCGTCACGCAGCTGCAGGTCGTAGCCGGGCACGGCGACGCCGGTGGTGCCCGGCCGCACCTGCCCCTCGCGGTTGGACAGGAAGATGTGCAGCATCTCGGTCATGCCGATGCCGTCGAGGATGTCGACCCCGAAGTGGCGGGTGAACCGCTCGTAGAGCGAGGCCGGCAGCGGCTCCCCCGCCGACGCACACAGCCGCACCGACGCCAGGGCATCCGCCGGGAGCTCCGCCCGCAGCATGTTGGCGAAGAAGGTCGGGCCGGCGAAGAACAACGTCGGCTGCTCGGCGGCCGCCAGCGAAGCGATGACGTCCGGACGTGACGGCGAGGGCAGGAGGACCGAGGCGGCGCCCACCGCCAAGGGGAACAGGACGGAGTTGCCGAGGCCGTAGGCGAAGAAGGCCTTGGCCGCCGAGAGGCAGACGTCGTCCGGCCGGATGCCCAGCACCTGCGCGCCGTACGTCTCGCACGTGGACGAGATCGCCCCGTGGCGGTGCATCGCGCCCTTGGGCTTGCCGGTGGTGCCCGACGTGTAGAGCCAGAAGGCGGGCGAGTCGGCCGTGGTCGGGTAGACCGCCACCGGGTCGGCGTCGGGCATCCCGACGACCGTCGCGCCGCCTCCGTCGAGGCCCGCGCCGTCGATGTCGATCACCGTGCGTACGAACGATGCCTGCTGCAACGCTTCGGCCACCGTCGGCGCCAGCGCTGCGCTGACGGCGACGAGCGGCGCCCGCGAGTCGTCGAGCAGGTCGGCGATGTCCGGGGCGCGGAGCATGGTCGAGACCGGGACCGGCACGGCTCCGATGCGCATCGCCGCCAGGTACAGCACGACGAACTCCGGGCAGTCGACCACGACCATGAGCAGCCGTTGCTCCGGCAGGAGCCCGAGGGCGGCGAGACCACCGGCGGCGCGTTCGACCGCGGCGTGCAGCTCGGCGTAGGTCAGCCGCCGCTCCCCGCAGACGAGCGCGGTGCGGCCACCGTCCCCGGCGACCACGCGCCGATCGAGCAGGTACTCACTGGCGTTGAACAGCTCCATCGCTGTCTCCCGGGGTGACCGTGGTGCGCTGGCAGGCGGACGGGGTCGGCGTGGACTACTTCAGGTGGACGTAGTCGTAGTCGAAGGGCTTGTCGTTGATACCACTGCGAGGAGGCGCGATCCAGGCCGCGATCTTCCCCCGCTCGTGGACGGGCTGCATGAGCGAGCGCACGTACGTCTTGTCGACCTCGGTGGGGAGCCAGCGACCCTGCGCGGCCTTCCACTCCTCGTCCGAGAGCCGACGGCCGTCGGGTGAGGCCTCGATGGTGGCGTACGCGCCGACCTTGCGGTTGAACGCCACCGAGGGCAGGTACAGCCGCTCGGAGAGCCCGGCGTCGGCGAGGATCTTGTTCCAGCGGGCCAGCCCCTTCTCGCAGTCGCGCACGTACTCCCGACGCAGGTCGCTGTTGAGGCCGACCAGTGCGGAGACCTCGGTCTGCGCGATCCGGCCGTCGTCGTCGACGCTGTCGATCATGATCGAGTCGCTGCCGAGCTGGTGGTCGTCCTTGCGCCGCTCCTCCATCCACCGGCCCTTGATCCCCGCGGTGTAGTAGTTCGCGACGTTGGTGGACGTCTCGGACCCGAACAGGTCGAGGGACACGCTGTAGTGGAAGTTCATGTACTTCTGGATGGTCTGCAGGGAGATCGCGCCGTGCGCCTCCACCTCGACGGTGTCGAACTCCTTCATGACCTGCACCGTGCGTTCGACCACCCGGTCGATGCCCGTGGTCCCCACCATCATGTGGTGGGCCTCCTCCTTGAGCATGAACTCGCAGGTGCGTGACAGCGGGTCGAAGCCGCTCTCCTTCAGCGTTCCGAGCTGGTACTTGCCGTCGCGGTCCGTGAAGTACGTGAACATGTAGAACGAGAGCCAGTCGGGCGTCTCCTCGTTGAACGCACCGAGGATGCGCGGGGCCTCCTCGCTGCCGGAGTTGCGGTGCAGCAGCTCCTCCGCCTCTTCACGGCCCTCGCGGCCGAAGTAGGCGTGCAGGAGGTAGACCATCGCCCACAGGTGACGGCCCTCCTCCACGTTGACCTGGAACAGGTTGCGCAGGTCGTAGAGCGACGGCGCGGTGGCTCCGAGGTTGCGCTGCTGCTCCACCGACGCCGGCTCGGTGTCGCCCTGGATGACGATGAGGCGCTGCAGGTCGGCGCGGTACTCCCCCGGAACCTTCTGCCAGGCCGGTTCGCCCTTGTGCTCACCGAACGCGATCCGACGGTCCCGGTCGCGGTCGGCGAGGAAGATCCCCCAGCGGTAGTCACGCATCGCGACGTGCCCGAACTGCGCCCAGCCGTCGCGCCCGACGTTCACCGCGGTGCGCAGGTAGACGTCCTCGGTCGGCAGGGTGGGCCCCATCGACTCCCACCAGTTGAGGAAGTTCGGCTGCCACGACTCCAGCGCCCGCTGCAACCGACGGTCCTCGTGCAGGTCGACGTTGTTCGGGATCTTCTCGGTGTAGTCGGCCACAGACGTCATGTCGGTCTCCTCAGACTCGTCGACGATCGAAGGTCGCGCGCTGTCCGGTGCCGAACTTGCGCAGAGCGCCGTCCTCGCCGGAGGCGTTGGGACGGATGAAGATCCAGTTCTGCCAGGCCGTCAGGCGGCCGAAGATCTTGGTCTCGAGCGTCTCCGGCCCGGCGAAGCGGTAGTTCGCCTCCAGGCCGGTGAGCGCGTCCGGCGAGAACGAGCCACGTTCCTCGACGGCGAGACGGATCTCGTCGTCCCAGTCGATGTCGTCGGGCGCGAACGTGACCAGCCCCAGTTCCTCGGCCCGTTCGGCGGTCAACCCCTCACCCTCGCTCTTGGTGACGGCTGCGAGCGCGTCGTCATCGCCCAGGAAACGGGTCTGCAACCGGGTCAGGCCGTTGCCCATCGGCAACGGGCCGAGGTTGAGCGGCCCGACCGTGATCTCGGCGGGAGTGGCGTCGGGATCGAGGTCCTCGAAGACGCCGGCGAGGGCGAACGACCGGTCGCAGGCCAGCATGATCTCCAGGAGCGACCCGGCGACGCACGAGCCCGGCGTGGCCAGCGCGACCAGCGAGCGCGACGTCACGTCGAGGCGCTTCAGCGTGCGCTTGAGGTACTGGAGGATCTCGTTGGCCAGCCAGTGGTCGGCGTGGTCGAGCAGGAACCTGTCGTGCGCGAGAACCCGTGACGCCTCGCCTGCGGTCTCGAAGGTCCAGGTGCCGAGCTCGAGTTCGTTGGTGCGCAGGTCGAGGATCAGGTCGTCGAGCTCGCGGGTGACCGCGAGGGTCCAGAAGTCCACACCCGCCTCGACCAGTGCGTCGAGCGTCGCGGGCGCATCGGTGTCGGGTGCAACGATCGTGATGGCGACCCGCTTCTGGTCGCGATCCAGCTCGGCCCGCACGTGCGGGTAGGTGATCGTGTCGTCGGTGCGTTCCTTGGTCAGGGGCGTGAGGGTGACCCCGACGGCACCTGTTGGGCGCGACGACCGTTCGGCGTACTCGGCGGCGCGCGCGGCCAGGGTGTCGTCCCAGGCCGACCGGGCGACGGCTTCGTCGACCAGCTTCCAGCTCACCGCCTTCTTCCCGCCGAAGCCCTCGGACTTGGTCGAAAAGACGTCAGCGAGATCGCGACGCACGTGCCGCTTGTCGACGACGCGGGTCAGCCCGCCGGTACCGGGCAGGACCCCGAGCAGCGGCAGCTCCGGCAACGACACGTTCGAGGACCGGTCGTCGACCAGCATGATGTGTTCGCAGGCGAGGGCGAGCTCGTAGCCACCGCCGGAGGCCGTGCCGTTGAGCGCGGCGATCCACGTCTGCCCCGAGCTCGCGGTCGCGTCCTCGATGCCGTTGCGGGTCTCGTTGGTGAACTTGCAGAAGTTGACCTTCCACGGGTGCGGCGAGGCGGCCAGCATCCGGATGTTGGCGCCGGCGCAGAAGATCTTGTCCTTGGCGCTGGTCATGACGACCGTGCGCACCTCGGGGTGCTCGAACCGCAGCCGCTGCACGACGTCGTACAACTCGATGTCGACGCCGAGATCGTAGGAGTTGAGCTTGAGCTCGTACCCCGGCCGCAGGCCACCGGCCTCGTCGACGTCCATGGCCACGGTGGCGACCGGGCCGTCGGTGCTCACCCGCCAGTGCCGGTAGCTCGAGGGGTCGACCCGGAACTCGACCCGTCCGGTCACCACGGCTTCGTCGCCCATGATCTTAAAGTACTACTCCGACGTGCAGGTCAGTCAAGACTTTGTAGAGAATCGAACCCGGCGAGTGACGACCTGACCCGCCGCGTGGCGAGGGGTGGGTCGCCACTCGGAGGGCGAACTCCCCACTCACCGGTGAGGTGCCCGCTACGGTGACGCGGTGCGACGACGCCGGTGGTGCGCCGCTGTCGTGCTGGCGGTGCTCGCGCTGACCGGGTGCACGGCGGGGTCCGGCGGCGCCGACCCGACCGTCACGGCCAGCGAGGTCGCCACCGTCACCACCCCGAGTCCCACCCCGTCACCGACGCCCACCACCCCACCGCCGCTGCCGCGCGCCAACAGCGTCACGCCCGGCGGCTACTGGTGGGGGGTCGACTCGTCGGGACCGGTGGGCGACGAGGGCCTCGCGGCCGTCCAGGCCTGGTACCGGGGCGCGACGCCCGCGGTGTGGGGGCGCTACCTCGTCGGCAACTACGCGCTGCGCGACGGCGAGATCGAGTGGGCCGCGGCGCACAACGTCTACCTGTACTTCCTGGTCCCTGACAGCAACTGTTCCGAGTGCAACGGTGGCGGGGACATCTGCGGGAACGACAAGACGGCCGCGCAGGCCCAGGCCGACGCGGCCGAGACCCTGACCGTGGCGCGTCAGCGGAAGTTGCCGGCCGGGCTGCGGCTGTACAAGGACCTCGAGCAGGTCGGCTCGTGCCGGGGCGAACCGACCGGCGAGTACGTCAGCGCCTGGTACCGGGCGGTGCGCGGCTCGGACTACCGGGTCGGGTTCTACGGCAACTCCACCGCCCCGGACTGGGACTTCCCGACCGCCTACTGCGCCGCGTTGAAGCTGGATCCCGAGATCGGCACCGACGTCGTCATCGACGGCAACGAGCCCGAGCCGCAGATCGGCGCGCCCAGCGGGACCTCGGGACCTGGGACGGCTCCGGCGTTCGCGCCGTTCACCCCGGCGTGCGCACCGCCCGGGTCGACCGGCATCTGGCAGTACGGCGAGTCGCTCGACCCGGCCAACTACGTCGACGTCGACGAGGTGCGCCCGGGCCTGCCCGGACTGCTCTCCCCCGACGGCCGGGTCACCCCCGCGCCCGGCGAGGACCCGTGAGCCCGGCCCGGCCGCAACCGACCCTGTCGCGGCGGCACGAGGGCGGTGCACCCGGCGCCCGCAGCCTGTTGCTCACCGTGCTCGGCGAGTTGGTGCTGCCCACCGGCGGGTCGGCGTGGACGGCGTCGTTCATCGACGTCCTCGGCCGGCAGGCGGTCGAGGAGAAGGCGACGCGGCAGGCCATCATGCGCACCGCCGCCGCGGGCTGGTTGCGCTCGACCCGCGAGGGACGACGCACCCGCTGGTCGCTCACCCCGGCCGGTTCGCGTCTGCTCACCGAGGGTGCCGCCCGGATCTACGGGTTCACCTCGGCGGACGAGGCGTGGGACGGCCGGTGGCTGGTCGTGCTGGCGCGGGTCCCGGAGACCGACCGTCAGGCCCGCCACCTGCTCCGGAGCCGGCTGTCGTGGGCGGGGCTCGGAGCCGTGGCCCCCGGGACGTGGATCAGCCCGCACCCGGACCGGCAGGCCGAGGTCGAACAGGTGCTCGGCGAGGCCGGGGTGACCGACGCCCACTGCTTCGTCGCCCGCCACACCCTGGGTGACGCGCACCGGATGGTCCGCGACGCGTGGGACGTCGACGCGATGGCCGAGGCCTACACCGAGTTCGTCGCGCGCTTCGCGACCGGCGAGGACGACGACGTCCTGCGACGCCAGGTCGACCTCGTCCACCGGTGGCGGCGCTTCCCGCAGATCGCCCCGACGCTGCCGCGGGACCTGCTGCCCGCCGACTGGCCGGGCGACCGCGCCTCGGACCTGTTCCGGGAGCGCCACGATGGGTGGTCCGCGCCCGCCCTGGAGGCCTGGCGCACGCTCGACGCCGGCTGACCAGCGGACGTCGTCCTACACGTAGTCGGGTTGCGGGAGCTCGGCCTCCGGCGCCTGCGCCTCGGCGGGCGCGGGGCGTCCGCGGGTGTGCCGGTCCAGCCCGACCGACGCGACCGCGAAGCCGATCCCGACCACGATGAGCAACGCCGCGACCCAGTTCGGGGAGGCGTAGCCGTACCCGGCGGAGATGGCCGCGCCACCGAGGAAGGCCCCGATCGAGTTCGCGATGTTGAACGCCGCCTGGATCGACGCCGCGGCGAGGTTGGGGGCGCCGCCCGCGAGGGTGATGATCCGGCTCTGCAGGGCCGGGAGGACCGCGAGGGAGGTCGCCGGGAACAGGAAGATCAGCACCGCCGAGGCGATCTTGTCGTGGGCGCCGAACACGAACACGCCTGCCACGAGGGCCTCGAGCACCAACGCACCGATGAGGGTGCGCATGAGCGAGCGGTCGGCGAGCTTGGCGCCGACGAGGTTGCCGACGGTCATGCCCAGCCCGAACAGGACGAGCAGGTAGGTGATGCTGCCCTCGGCGTAGCCCGCGACCTCCGTCATCATCGGCGCGATGTAGCTGAAGGTCGCGAACAACCCGCCGCCGCCGAAGATCGTGACCAGCAGCGTGATCCAGACCTGCGGCCGGGTGAAGGCGGCGAGTTCGCGCCGCAAGCCTGACTCCGAGCCGGACGACTCCGGCACGAACACCACGACCAGTGCCGCGCACAGCAGCGCGATGACCCCGACCATCGCGTAGACCAGCCGCCAGCTGGTGTGTTGCCCGAGGAGGGTGGTCGCCGGGACGCCGACGATGTTGGCGATCGTGAGGCCCGCGAAGACCACGCTCATGGCGGAGGTCTTGCGCGACGACGGCACCATCCCGGCCGCGGCCACCGAGGCGACACCGAAGAACGCGCCGTGCGGCAGGCCGGTGAGGAACCGGGCGGCGAGCGCCAGCTCGAAGGTGGGGGCGAGCGCCGACGCGACGTTGCCGAGCGCGAACGCGACCATGAGCGCGATCAGCACCCGCTTGCGGCGGCCCCTGACCGTGAAGGCCGTCAGCACCGGCGCCCCCACGACGACGCCCAGCGCGTACGCCGCGACCAACTGCCCGGCGTGCGGGATCGAGACGGCGAGGTCGGAGGCGACCTGCGGCAGCAGTCCGAGCATGACGAACTCCCCCGTGCCGATGGCGAAACCACCGACGGCGAGGGCGAGGAGGGCACGGCGGACGTGCCCGAAGGAGAACACAGCGCAACTCCGGGATCAGGACGAGCGGGAAGGTCTTGCGTCGTCCATGGAAACGCAGCCACGTTGCCGGATCGTGACCACGACCGCGGGGTGTGACGCAGCAGACGGGGGTTTCCCCGAACTCGTCCCAACCCCCGCGTCAGCGGCCGGTGACGCCGTCGATCAGCTCGCGCAGGATGTCGGCGTGGCCCGCGTGCCGGGCGGTCTCGCTGGTCATGTGGGCGAGCACCCAGCGCAGTGACATCGGCCGGCCGTCGACCGGCTCCGCGGTCCGCTGCTCCAGGTCGGCGGCCGCCGTGACGATCGCGTCGCTGCGCTCCCACGCGGACCGGTAGGCCCGCACGACGTCGCCGGTCGTGACCTCGGGCGGCACCGTCATGCTGAAGTAGCGGTCGTCGTGCGGAGCGCCGAGGTCCTCGCCCCCGAACGTGTAGCCGAACCAGTACCACTCACTCGCCGCGAGGTGCTGGACCAGACCGAGCAGGTTGGTCCCGCTCGGGACGAGCTCACGGCGCAGGTCGTCGTCGTCGACACCGTCGAGCTTCTTCAGCACGCTCTCGCGGGCGAAGCGCAGGAACGCGAGCGCGGTCTCGCGCTCGCCGGTGTCGACGCGCGGGACGGGCTGCCGCTGGGTCTCGGTCACGCCCGCGACGCTAGGCCGTGGGTCCGACGACGCTCAGCCGGTCGGCAGCCCCTCGCGTTGCGCCCACGCCGTGATGTCGGCACGGGCGAGCGCGGCGGCCAGCAGGTCGGGGAACAGGTCCGGCGTGCAGGCGAACGCCGGCACGCCGAGGTCGGCCAGCGCCGCGGCGTGGTCGTGGTCGTAGGAGGGCGCGCCGTCGTCGGACAGCGCGAGCAGCACCACCACCTGCACGCCGGAGTCGACCATGGCGGCGATCCGGGCGAGCATCTGGTCGCGGATGCCACCCTCGTAGAGGTCGGACACCAGCACGAACACCGAGTCGGCCGGCCGCGTGATGAGGGTCTGGCAGTAGGCGATGGCCCGGTTGATGTCGGTACCGCCACCCAACTGCGTCCCGAACAGCACCTCGACCGGGTCCGACAGCTGGTCGGTGAGGTCGACGACCGCGGTGTCGAAGACGACCAGCGAGGTACGCAGCGCCCGGATCGAGGCCAGCACGGCGCCGAACACCGAGGCGTAGACGACCGACGCCGCCATCGACCCCGACTGGTCGATGGCCAGCACGACGTCGCGGTGCACGCTGGTCTGCTTGCGGCCGAAACCCACGAGCCGTTCGGGGACCACGGTCCGGTGCTCGGGCTGGTAGTGACGCAGGTTGGCCGCGATGGTGCGGTTCCAGTCGACGTCGCGCAGCGGCGGACGGCGGGTGCGGGCCGCACGGTTCAGCGCGCCGGACACCGCGGAACGGGTGCGGTCGGCGATGCGCTTCTCGACCTCGTCGACCACCTGCGCGACGACCCGGCGTGCGGTCTGCTTGGAGCTCTCGGGCATCACCGACGACAGGCTGAGCAGCGTGCCGACGAGGTGGACGTCGGGCTCGACGGTCTCGAGCAGTTCCGGCTCGAGCAGCAGCGACCGCAGGCCGAGCCGGTCGATGGCGTCGCGCTGGACGACCTGCACCACCGAGGAGGGGAAGTAGCTGCGGATGTCGCCGAGCCACCGCGCGACCCGCGGGGCCGACGCGCCGAGTCCCGCCTGCCGCCGCGCGGGCGTACCGGCCTCACCGTCGTCGGCGGGAAGGTCGTAGACCGCGGCCATGGCGGCGTCGACGGTCCGGTCGTCACCCTCGAGCGACACCCCGAGACCGGCGTCCGAGGACTGGCCGAGCAGCAGCCGCCAGCGTCGCCGCCGCTCGCGGTCGTCCGGCGCCGGCTCGGTCATGCCCGCCCCACCGCGAGGATGCGTCCGACGGTGCGCAGCGCGGCGGCCGCGAGGTCCAGGTCGACGTCGTCCTCGAACGCGGCGCTGCCCGGGCCGCCGGCACCCGCCTGCAGGTTCCGCACCCGCTGGCCGATCGTCCGCTTCTCCGGGTCGGCGAAGCGGCCGAAGGTGCGGCGCAGCAACGGCAACGCGTCGAGGAAGTCCTCGGGAGCGAGCGAGGCGACCCAGGTGTCGAGGACGGCCAGCAGGACGTCGTCGTGCACCAGCAGTTGGGCGCTCCCGGAGAGGAATCCCTCGGCCCATGCGGCCTTCTCGGCGGCGGACGGACCGACCGACAGCGCGCGCGACAGCGCGTCCGCCGCGACGTCGCGGTCCAGCTCGCCGGTGTCGAGCAGCAACCGCACGACCCGTCCGGCCACGAGTCCGTGGACGCCGTCACGGGCGGCGACGGCCTGCAGGGTCGCGAGCCAGCGCGCCCGGCCCTCGGGGTCGTCCTCCCGCAACAACACGGCCGCGTGGACGCCGTCGAGGCGCGCGCGCAGTTCGGTCGCGGCGTCGTCGGCGAGGGCCGCGGTGGCGCCGGGCAGGCCGGTGCAGATGCGCACCAGCAGGGTGTCGGCGACCGGCCCGAGCGCGGCGGTGTCGATGCCGAGGACGCTGCCGTACCGCAGCGCCCGGACCAGGTCGGGCAGCGCGGCCATGAGGTGGACGACGTCGTGGTCGACGGCCGCCCGGTCGGCCACCGCGGCCAGCACCTGCTCGAGCGCGTCGGGCAGGTCGGCGCCCAGGGCGTTGCCGACGGCACCGGTGAGGACGTCGAGCCGCTCGGCCGAGGCCGCGAGGTCGACCAGCTTGGCCGTCGCGGCGCTCTCGACCGTCGCGCCCCACACCGACGCCTCGACCAGCGCGATGACCAGGTCGGGTCGCCACTGCAGTTCCCACGACTCCTTGAACGTGCCGGTGCTGCGGGTGCCGTCGTCGGCCGGGGTGGCCCAGTCGAGCCCCACCACCTGCAACCGCCGCAACAGGCGGGACTTCTCGACGTCGCCCGGCTTGCGCAGGTCGAGGGTCACCACCCGCGCGAGCGGGTCGAGCTTCAACCGCAGCCGGCGGGTCTGCGCCCGCAGGTCGGTCTCGATCGGGACGGTCGGCGCCTCCGGCGGCACCTCACCCATGGCCTCGCCCACCACGAGTTCGCGGGTCACCAGGTCGAGCGCGACGTCGTTGCCCTCGCACAGCACGGACCGGGTGGCGTCGGTCAGTTCGGCCAGCCCCGCGAGCGGGCGACCCCGCATGGCCGCGAGGGTCTCGGCGAGCCGGACGGCCTCGATGACGTGGGCCGACGAGACCGGGAGGTCGTGCCGGCGCAACGTCCGCCCGACCTTGGTCAGCCACCGGGTGACGGGTCGGTCGTGGACGGTGAACAGGTGCTGGTACCACCCGGGCGAGGTGATGCCGGCGCCGTAGCCGGACGCGGTGGCGAGTCGGGTGTGGGTCCACGGCACCCAGGTCAACGTCGTCTTCCGCTTTGTTGCACCACGCAACGTTCGGGCGTCGGCCGCGGCCGTGGGCAGCGGTGCGGTCAACGCCGGGGCGTGCCACGCCCCGCACACCACCGCCACCCGCTCGGCACCGTCCTTCTGCACGGCGCGCAGCACCTGCCGCATGTGGGCCTCGCGGCGTGCCTCACGCGCCGCCTCGCGCGGGTCGGGTGCGGCCGCGTCACCCACGGCGGCGCGCAGACCGGCCATGGCCTCGGTGATCGCCGCGAACGGCGGCTCACCACCCAGACGGGACTCGACGACGTCGTCCCACCACCGCTCGGCGTCGTCGTAGCCCGCGGCCGACGCCAGCGCGGCGAGCGGGTCGGCGCGGATCGCGACGGCCTCGGGGTCGGGCTCGCCGAGCGGTTCCTGCTCCGCCTCCTCCGCGGACTCCTCCCCCGCGGGCCCCTCCTCGGGCCGGGTGGCACGGCGCTCCGCGGGGCCCGCGAGCACCTGCGTCGTGGGCAGGTCGCAGAACCGCAACGGGACGCCGTGCGCGGCCGCCCACCGCAACGCCTGCCACTCCGGGCTACACACCGCGAACGGCCAGAACGCCGCGACGTCCGGGGCGTCGGTGGCGTAGGCGAACAGCGCCACCGGCGGTCTCATGGTCTCCAGGGCGGCGAGCGCCACCAACGGGTCGGCGTCGGCCGGCCCCTCGACCAGGACGGCGTCGGGTCCGAACTCGTCCAGCGCGGTGAGGACCGAGCGGGCCGAGCCCGGCCCGTGGTGGCGGATGCCGAGCACCCGCACCTCGCTCACCCGGTGACCTCCCGGCAGGCGCGGTAGAACTCGCCCCAGCCGGGGCGTTCCCGCACGACCGCCTCGAGGTACTCGGTCCACACCACCCGGTCGGAGACCGGGTCCTTCACCACCGCGCCGACGATCCCGGCCGCGGTGTCCGACGGCCGGAGCAGGCCGTCGCCGAAGTGGGCGGACAACGCGATGCCCTGGGTGATGACCGAGATGGCCTCGGCGGTCGAGAGCGTGCCCGACGGCGACTTGACCTTGGCCCGGCCGTCGGAGGTCACCCCGGAGCGCAGTTCGCGGAACACCTGCACGACACGGCGGATCTCCTCGAGCGCGGGCGGCACCGGCGGCAGTTGCAGGCTCACCCCGAGTTGCTCGACGCGCCGCGCGACGATGTCCACCTCGTCGTCCTCGTTGTCGGGCAGCGGCAGCACGACGGTGTTGAACCGACGACGCAACGCCGAGGACAGGTCGTTGACGCCGCGGTCGCGGTCGTTCGCGGTGGCGATGACCGAGAACCCGCGGGTGGCCTGCACCTCCGTGCCGAGTTCGGGGATCGGCAGGGTCTTCTCGGACAAGATGGTGATGAGGGCGTCCTGCACGTCGGACGGGATGCGCGTGAGCTCCTCGATGCGCGCCACCGCCCCCTCGGTCATGGCGGTCATCACCGGCGAGGGCACCAGGGCCGCCGGGGTCGGGCCCTCGGCGAGCAGCCGGGCGTAGTTCCAGCCGTACCGGATGGCTTCCTCCGCCGTGCCCGACGTGCCCTGCACCAGCAGGGTCGAGCGCCCGGAGACCGCCGCGGCCAGGTGTTCGGAGACCCACGTCTTGGCCGTGCCCGGGACCCCGAGCAGCAGCAACGCGCGGTCGGTCGCCAGCGTGGCCACCGCGATCTCCGCGATCCGGCGCGGGCCGACGTACTTGGGCGTGACCGGCGTGCCGTCGGCGGCCTCCCCGCCGAGCAGGTAGGTGACGACGGCCGCGGGCGACAGCCGCCACGACGGCGGTCGCGGCCGGTCGTCGCCCGCCGCGAGCGCGGCCAGTTCGGCCGCGAACGCCTGCTCGGCGTGGGGTCGCAGCAGACCGGAACCGTCGGTGGTGACGGGTGATGCGCTCATCGGAGCTCCTCGTGCAGTCGTCGTCGCAGGTCGATGGTCTCGGCGGCGGCCCGGGCGGCCCGCGGCCAGACCGCACCCTCGGGTGCGCGGTCGGCCGCCTCGCGCAGCAACACCGCGCTCGCCTCGCTCGCGGGCAGGAAACGACCCACGGCCGGCAGCACGGTGAGCAGGTCGCGGCCGGGCGTGGCCCGTGACGCCCGGCGCCACCACCGGGCGAACGCCGTGACGACGTCGTCGTGCCACGGTCGCGGCGCGGCCGCCAGCACGGTGCCGACCTCCGCGGGTTGGGCGGTCTCCAGCACCGCGACGACCGCGCGGGTGCGGTGGGCCGCCGGCAGCGCCGCGACCAGCTCAGCGCGCCGCGGCAGCAGGACCGGGCGGTGAGGGGCGGCGGCGACCAG
>NZ_JBTJEQ010000060.1:0-24446 GCF_054456675.1 Jatrophihabitans sp. YIM 134969 | reverse complement strand
CGGCGGCAGCGACGGCGGGATCGCGGGCGGCCCCGCGGGCGGCGGCGCGGGTGGCAGCGGAACGGGCGGCAGGTTCGTCGTGGGGGTCGCCTCGTCCGGCCCGAACCGGGTCGTCGGGCCCCACGGGTCCCCGTCGCGTGGTCCGTCGTGTGGTCGTCGTGGGTTCTCGTCGGCCATGCCGTCCTGTATAGCGACGTGTGCTCTCGGCGAACACCGCCGCCGGGGGCCGGAAGCTGTCGGACCCCGTCGTTAACCTCGACGGACGTGACGACAGCGGGTGCGCCGACCACCGCCACCCGCAGCCAACGGGCCGACCACACCGTCCGGGACGACCGCACCGATCGGGGCTGGCTGCGCCGCCTGCTGCGCTACTGCCTCGCCCACCGCGGCGACCTCTCGCTCGCGTTCGGCACCGCTGCCGCGGGCGCGGTCGTCTCGGCCGGCGTCCCGCTGGTCGTGCGGCACGTCGTCGACGACGTCCTCGCCCCCGCCGGTCGGGGTGACGCCCCGAGCGTCACCGGCTGGCTGCTCGTGCTGGTCGCCGCCGCCGTCGTGCAGTACCTGCTGACCTTCGTGCGTCGGTACACCGCGGGCCGACTCTCCCTCGACGTCCAACGCGACATGCGTGACGACGTGTTCACCGCCCTCGTCCGGCTCGACGGCTCCGGACAGGACCGGTTGAACACCGGCCAGGTCGTCAGCCGCGCCATCACCGACATCGGGCTGGTCCAGGGGCTGCTGGCGTTCATCCCGCTGCTGTCGGCCAACGCGCTGCTGTTCCTCGTCTCGCTCGTCGTCATGGTCGTGCTCTCGCCGACCCTCACGCTCGTCACGGTGCTCGTCGTCCCCGCGTTGTGGTTCGTCGCCTCGCGGTCGCGCCGCGACCTGTTCCCCGCCAACTGGGACGCCCAGCAGCAGGCGGGCGAGGTGGTCGGTCAGGTCGAGGCCGCGGTCACCGGCGTGCGGGTGGTGAAGGGTTTCGGGCAGGAGAACCGCGAACTCGACGAGCTCGACGGCCGGGCCACCCGGTTGTTCGGCAGCCGGATGCGGGTGGTGCGGCTGCAGAGCCGCTACGGGCCGGCCCTGCAGGCGGTGCCCGCGCTCGGCCAGGTCGGTGTGCTGCTGCTCGGCGGTTGGCTGGCGCTGCACGGCCACATCACCATCGGCACCTTCCTCGCGTTCTCGACCTACCTCGGCCAGCTGGTGAGCCCCGTCCGGCAGCTGACCGCGTTGCTCACCATCGGCCAGCAGGCCCGTGCCGGGGTGGAGCGCGTGCTGGAGATCGTCGACGCCCGCCCGACCGTGGTCGACCGCCCCGACGCCCGAGACGTCCCGGCCGGGCCCGTCGGAGTGGAGTTCGACGCCGTCCGCTTCGGTTACCAGCCCGCCGACCCGGTGCTCGAGGGCGTGAGCTTCACCGTGGCGCCGGGTGAGACCGTGGCGGTCGTCGGCACCGCCGGGTCGGGCAAGTCGACCCTGGCGCAGCTGCTCCCCCGGTTCTACGACGTCGACTCCGGGGCGGTGCGCGTCGGCGGGGTCGACGTCCGCGACCTGCGGCGCGAGTCGCTGCGCACGGCGGTGGCCGTGGTGTTCGAGGAGGCGTTCCTCGTCTCGGCGTCCGTGCACGACAACATCGCCTACGGCGCGCCCGACGCCACCACCGAACAGGTGCACGCCGCCGCCCGGGCCGCCTCGGCCCACGAGTTCATCGAGGCGTTGCCCGAGGGGTACGCAACGACCGTCGGCGAGCGCGGGTTGACCCTCTCCGGTGGCCAACGGCAGCGCCTCGCGCTCGCCCGGGCCCTGCTGCGCAACCCACGGGTGCTGGTCCTCGACGACGCCACCTCGGCGGTCGACCCCCGCGTCGAGGTCGACATCCTCGACGCGATCCGCGACCTGCTCGACGGTGAACCGCCGCGCAGCGCCCTGGTCATCGCCCACCGCCGCTCGACCCTCGCGCTGGCCGACCGCGTGGTCGTGCTCGACGACGGGCGGGTCGTCGCCTCGGGAACGGTCGACGAACTCGAGCAGACCTCGCCCGTGTTCCGCCGGTTGTTCGTCGACGGCGCGGCCGTCGCCGAGCCCGGCGACCTCGCGGTCGGCGCGACGGTCCGCGTGCCGGTCGCTGCGGCCGCGGGCGACGCCGCCCTGCCCGGCCGTGGTGGGTTCCTCGCCGACATCCCGCCGGACGCCAAGCTGCTGGCAGCGCTCGACGCCCTGCCTCCCGCCGACGACCTCCCGGACGTCCCGTCCGAGCAGGCGCGCGCCGCCGAACCCGAGTTCGGGCTGCGCCGCCTGCTGCAACCGTTCCGGCGCGTGCTGCTGTTCGGCCTGCTGCTGGTCGGCCTGGACAGCGTGGCGCAACTGCTGGTCCCGGCGTTGGTGCGCACCGGCATCGACCGCGGCGTGGTGACCCCCGACTTCACGGCGCTGCTGGTGGTCTCGATCGCGGCGTTCGCGATCCTGCTGGTCGACTGGGCCATCAGCCGGGCGGGACAACGGGTGACCGGTCGCACCGGCGAACGTCTGCTGTACAGCCTGCGGGTCAAGACGTTCGCGCAGTTGCAGCGGCTCGGGCTCGACTACTACGAGCGCGAGCTCGGCGGCAAGATCATGACCCGGATGACCACGGACGTCGACGCGCTGTCGAACTTCCTGCAGACCGGACTCGCGACCACCGTGGTCAGCCTGTTCACGCTCGTCGGGGTGCTGGTCGCGCTCGTGCTGGTCGACGGCGAACTGTCGCTGGTCCTGGTCGGGATGCTGCCGGTGCTGGCGCTCGCCACCTGGTGGTTCCGCACCAAGGCCGTCCCGCAGTACGTCGAGGCCCGCGAGCGGGTCGGCGCGGTCAACGCCCAGTTGCAGGAGAGCGTCTCGGGAACCCGGGTCACGCAGGCCTACACCCGCGAGGAGCGCAACCGGGCCACGTTCCGTACCGCGGCCGAGCGCTACCGCGACAGCCGGCTGAAGGCCCAGCGTTACATCGCGACCTACTTCCCGTTCGTGCAGTTCCTCTCCGACCTCGGCGGGGCGCTGGTGCTGTGGCTCGGCGCCAGCCGCCTGCACGACGGCACCCTCACCGCCGGTGCGTTGATCGCGTTCTTCCTCTACCTCGACGCCTTCTTCGGCCCGGTGCAGCAGCTGTCGCAGGTCTTCGACGGCTACCAGCAGAGCGCGGTCGGCCTGGCGCGACTGCGTGACCTGCTGCGCACGCCCACCTCGACCCCGCTCGCGGCCCACCCCCGGCCGGTCGAACGCCTCCGCGGCCGGGTCGAACTGCGCGACGTCGACTTCGCCTACACCGGGGCGGAGCGGCCCGCGCTGGAGCAGGTCGACCTCGTGGTCGAACCCGGCGAGACCGTCGCGCTGGTCGGGCAGACCGGCGCCGGCAAGTCGACCGTGGTCAAGCTGGTCGCCCGGTTCTACGACCCCACCGCGGGCAGCGTGCTCGTCGACGGCCACGACCTGCGCGAGCTCGACCTCGAGCAGTACCGCTCGCACCTCGGGCTGGTGCCGCAGGAGGCGTACCTCTCGCCGGGCACCGTGCGGCAGGCCATCGCGTACGGGCGGCCGTCGGCGTCCGACGCCGAGGTGCGCGCGGCGGCGCGGGCCGTCGGCGCCGACCGGGTCATCGAGTCACTGCCGGGGGGCTACGACCACGAGGTCGGCGAGCGCGGGCAGAACCTCTCGGCCGGGCAACGGCAACTGGTCGCGCTCGCCCGGGCCGAACTCGTCGACCCCGACGTCCTGCTGCTGGACGAGGCCACTGCCGCGCTGGACCTCGCCAGCGAGTCGGCCGTCACCGTCGCCACGGCGGCGCTGGCCCGCAGACGGACCACGTTCGTTGTGGCCCACCGACTGTCGACCGCCGCGCGCGCCGACCGGGTCGTCGTGCTCGCGGGCGGCCGGATCGTCGAGGACGGCTCGCACGAGGACCTGCTCGCCGCCGGTGGCACCTACGCCGCGCTCTGGGAGGCCTACGCCGACCGCCCGGTCGACGCCGGCGCCTAGGCCGCGTCCCAGGGGTCACCTTCCCGGGACGACGTCACCGGTACCGGCCACCGCCCACCGGGTACGACGTGCGAGGCGTACGGCAGGCTGTGCGGGTGGAGGGGATGGCATGAGCGTTCGGTGGGTGGCGACCTCGGTCGCGGGGCTGCTGCTGGTGGGCGCGCTCGCGGGCTGCACCGAGACCATCGCGGGGACCCCGGGCCCGGCGCCCCAGGTCACCGCCAGCGGGGACTTCCCCACCGGCGACCCGACGGATCCGTCCACCGACGCCCCGTCGGACGAGCCGACCGACACCCCGACGGACGAGCCCACCGACGAGCCGACCGACACGCCCACGGACGACCCCACCGGCGTCACCACCACGAACCCGGACTCACCGGAGACGTTGTGCGCCAACCTCGACGTCGCGAACAAGCAGGGCGACGGCGTGCCGTCCGACGTCGTCCGCTCCTACGTGCGGACCATCATCCTGGCCTGGGGCATTGCCAACAGTGACTCGGACCCGTACTCCAAGGCCGACGCCGTGACCACCAAGACCTGCCCGGACGTGCGCAGCGGCGTCCTCAAGCTCATGGACCTGCCGAACCTCAAGAGCGTCGACAGCTGACGCCCGCCCCCCAGGCAGGGCGGCGGCCTACCAGCCGGCGTGCAGGGGGCGCCCTTCGGCGTAGCCCGCCGCGCTCTGCACACCGACCGTCGCGCGTTCGGCGAACTCGGCGAGGGTCGTCGCGCCGGCGTAGGTGCACGACGACCGCACGCCCGCGACGATCTCGTCGATGAGGTCCTCGACGCCAGGTCGTTCGACGTCGAGATACATGCGGCCGGTCGAGATGCCCTCCTCGTACAGGGCTTTCCGGGCCCGGTCGAACGCGCCCTCGCCGGACGTCCGCGCCGCGACCGCCCGGGCCGAGGCCATGCCGAAGCTGTCCTTGTAGGCCCGGCCGTCGGGAGCGGTGTGCAGGTCACCGGGTGACTCCAGCGTGCCCGCGAACCACGACCCGATCATGACCGCGGACGCGCCGGCGGCGAGCGCGAGGGCGACGTCGCGCGGGTGGCGCACCCCGCCGTCGGCCCAGACGTGCTTGCCGAGTTCGGCCGCCGCCTCCGCGCACTCCAGCACCGCGGAGAACTGCGGGCGCCCGACGCCGGTCATCATCCGGGTCGTGCACATCGCACCCGGGCCGACACCCACCTTGAGGATGTCGGCGCCCGCCGCGACCAGGTCACGCACACCCTCGGCCGACACCACGTTGCCGGCCACGATCGGCACCTGCGGATCGAGCGCCTTGACGGCCGCGAGGGCGTCGAGCATGCGCTGCTGGTGACCGTGGGCGGTGTCGACGACGAGCACGTCGACACCGGCCTCGAGCAGGCGCTTGGCCTTGAGCGCGACATCGCCGTTGACGCCGATGGCCGCGGCCACCCGGAGCTTGCCGGCGCCGTCGACCGCGGGCTGGTAGAGCGTCGCGCGCAGCGCGCCGACACGGGTCTGGATGCCGACGAGGCGACCGTCGTCGTCGACGACCGGCGCGAGCCGGCGGTGGGCGGCGTGCAGCCTCTCGAAGGCCGTGCGGGGGTCCAGGCCGTGCGGCAGGGTGAGCAGGTCGGTCGACATGACGGCGTGGACCTGGGCGAACCGGTCCGCGCCCTGGGTGTCACGAGCCGTGACCACCCCGACCGGCCGGCCCGCGCCGTCGACCACGATCGCGGCGTCGTGGGCGCGCTTGGGCAGCAGCGCCACCGCCTCGCCGACGGTGCTGTGCGGGTCGAGCGTGATGGGGGTGTCGACCACCAGGTCGCGCTGCTTGACCCACGAGACGACCTCGCTGACGACCTCGGTCGGGATGTCCTGCGGCAGCACGGTCAACCCGCCGCGGCGGGCCACGGTCTCGGCCATCCGGCGGCCGGCGACCGCGGTCATGTTCGCGACCACCAGCGGGATGGTCGCGCCGGAGCCGTCGGTGGTGGCGAGGTCGACGTCGAACCGGCTGCCCACCGCCGAGCGGCGCGGCACCATGAAGACGTCGTCGTAGGTCAGGTCGTACGGCGGGGTTCCCGCGAGGAAGCGCACGGTTCCGCAAGGGTAGTCGCTCACGCGGTCCCGTCACAGCGACGATCGGACGACCACCGGCGCGAGCGGGTCGGAGTGCTCGATCACGACGTCGGCACGCTCGCGCGGACGGCACCGGGCGAAGTAGATCCGCTGGCCCTCGACGTACCGCCGCATGCGCGGGTGGCCCGGGTCGGCCGGGGTGCCGTCACGTACCGCCATCCGCGCGGCGGTCACCTCGAACGGGACGTCGAGGAACACCACCAGGTCGAACGCGCCCGCGAGTTCCTCGCGTTGCAGGAACAGCCCGTCGACGAGCAGGACGGTGTCGTCGCCGGTCGAGGGGTGCGGGTCGAGGAGGGTCCGCCGCACAGTGTCGTGGTCGAACGAGTCGAGGAAGAAACCCTCGGGATCGCCGCGACCCCGGCGGTACCGGTGCTCCGAGGGGAACAGGAAGTCGTCGACCCGCACCCGGACCACGCTGCGTCCGCGTTCGCGCAGGGCGACGGCGAGGTCGTCGGCGAAACGCGTCTTGCCGGCGCCGTCCACCCCGTCGATGCCGATGCGCACCGGACCCGGCCCGACGGCGCCCGCGATTCCCGCCAGCAGCGCGCGACGGGCCGGGGAACTCGCCCCGAGCCCGGCGAGCAGCCGCAGGGTGTGGACGTCCCAGGGGCCGGGGAGCGGGAGGGTGTCGAGCGCGGTGAGCGGCCACCAGCGCAGGTCGTCGTGCTCGTCCGGCTGCAGGTTGCGGTGCTCGCCCGTCCAGGTGGCGACCGGCCAGGCCGACAGGTCGAGTTCCGGCCACGGCCGGATCCGCACCGCCGGATCGGGCGCCAGCCCGGTGACGGTGACGCCGAGTTCCTCGCGCAACTCACGGCGCAGCGCCGCGACCGGTTCCTCCCCCGGTTCGACGTGCCCGCCGGGCAGGTCCCACACGCCGGGGAAGTGCCGCCGGTCCGGGTGCCGGTGCACCAGCAGCACCTCGTCGCCCCGTACGAGCGCGCCGCACACGACCCGGTGCGTCCGCTCAGCCACGGCCGTCACGGTAGGCGTTTCGCGGTGGACCCCGGCCCTACGGTCAGGTCGTGGACGGACGCGAGCGGGGCTGGTCGGTGGGCACCGACCTCGCGGCGCACCGGGCGGCGGTCCAGGCGTTCCTCGCCTCCGACCCGGTGGAGCACACCTCACAGGCGACCGTCCTGGCGAGCCTCGCCGCCGGGGTGGCGTGGTCCGACGTCCCGCCGTTGTTCGCGCTGCACCGCGACGACCGGGGCGAGGTCGACGCCGCCGCGCTGACCACGCCACCGCACCCGTTGGTGCTCGACGGAGCCGTCGACCCGGCGGGGCTGGTTGCGGCCGTCGGCGGGCGGACGCTCGCCGGCGTGAACGCCCCCGTCCCCGTCGCGGAGGCCTTCACCGCCGCGTGGGCCGCGAGCCACGACGTCGTGGTCGAACCGGACCACCGGCTGCACCTGCTCGAGCTGCCCACGACCGGTGACCTGGTCGAGCCGCCGCACCGGGCGGGCACCGAGGTCCGGCCGGCGACACCCGACGACCTGCGGGAGGTGCTCGCCCTGGTCACGGCGATGCGCGCCGAGATCGGCGAGCACGGGGCGTCACCGGAGCAGATCCACCGCGACCGGATCGTTGCGGGCCTGCTCTGGTTGCTCGACGACGGCTCGGGGCCGGTCGCCACGGCCCAGGCGTCGCGGGCCGTGGCCGGGGTCTCGCGGGTGGCGGGCGTCTACACCGAGCCGTCGGTCCGCGGCCGGGGCCACGCGGCCGCGGTGACCGCCGCGGTCACCCGCGCGGCGTTCGCGGCGGGCGCCACGCAGGTGTGCCTGTTCACCGACGCGGCAAACCCGACGTCGAACGGGGTGTACGAGCGGTTGGGCTACCGGCGGCGGCCGCACGACCGGCTGGTCCTGCGGTTCCGGGCGGGTTGACGCGGTTCCGGACGGGTCGACGCAGGGGCCGCGAGCGGCTCTCTACCCTGGAGCGGCGTGGCCGGGGATCGCAACTACACCGTGTTCGACATCGACGGGGTGGTCGCCGACGTCTCCCACCGGCTGCACCACCTCGAGCCGCGTCAGCGCGACTGGTTCGCCTTCCACGAGGCGGCCGACCGCGACCCGGTGCTCGGGACCGGCCGGGCCCTCGCCGAGCAGGCCGCACTCGACGGCGACATCGTCTGGCTGACCGGTCGGCCTGCCTGGTCCCGTCGGCTCACCCAGACCTGGCTCGACGCCGCCGGACTGCCCGCCGGGCCGCTGTTGATGCGGGAGGACGGCGACCACCGGCCGGCCAAGTACGTCAAGCTGCAGGAGATCCGTCGCCTCGGCCGTGAACGCGCCGGCGAGTTGATCACCGTGGTCGACGACGACCCGGCGGTGGTCGACACGCTCACCGCGGCGGGGTTCCCCACCCTGCTCGCCACCTGGCTGCCGCGCCGCGACCCGCGCCACGACGTGTTGGCCGACGCGCAGGAGAAGTTTGGTCGAGCCTGAAACAAACTCTGCGCGCCGGGGTGGCGGAAGCGCTTGTGACGGGGGACACTTCGGTTGTCCCCGAGGAATCTGCACACGACACGAACGAAGGACCTCATGACCACCGTGATGACGCGGCCTGCACACCGCTGCACACACGCACCGACCTGCCCCGCCGCCGACGCCGCCGACCGCGACGCCGCGCACGTCCTCGTCGCCCACCCGGAACAGGGCTGGAGCCTGCTCTGCAACGGGGTGGTGTTGTTCGAGGACACCGGCGAACTGCTGCCCGACGGTCAGTGCGTCGAGGCCCGTCGCGCCGACCTGCTCGCCTGCGCCACCCACCGCCGCGTCGCCTGACCCGCCCCGCCGCCCCCGCCGTCCCCGCCCGGACGACCCCCACTGCACGGTGAGTGGTCACGAAACCCCTCGAGTGGTCAGCTCTTTCCGACCACTCGACCGGGGAGGTGCCCACTCGCCAGGTCCCCCGGCCGGGTGGTGACCCGGCCGAGGAACGCCGCGTGCGTCAGTCCTCGTACGCCGAGAGCGGCGGGCAGGAGCAGGTGAGGTTGCGGTCGCCGTAAACGCCGTCGATGCGGCGCACCGGCGGCCAGTACTTGTCGGGGTCGACCCCGCCCGGGTAGACCGCCGTGCGGCGGCTGTACGGGTGGTCCCACTCCCCCGCGATCGAGGCCGCGGTGTGCGGCGCGCCGCGCAGCGGGTTGTCGTCGGCCGGCCACTCGCCCGCCTCGACCCGCGCGATCTCGCCGCGGATGGCGATCATGGCGTCGACGAACCGGTCGAGCTCGCCGAGGTCCTCGCTCTCCGTCGGCTCGACCATGAGCGTGCCGGCCACGGGGAAGGACATCGTCGGCGCGTGGAAGCCGTAGTCGATGAGCCGCTTGGCGACGTCGTCCACCGTCACACCGCTGCTCTTGGTGATCGGGCGCAGGTCCAGGATGCACTCGTGGGCCACCAGGCCGTTGTCGCCCTCGAACAGGATCGGGTAGTGCTCGCCGAGGCGGGCCGCGACGTAGTTGGCCGCGAGGATCGCCGCCGCGGTCGCGCCGACCAGGCCGTCGGGACCCATGAGCCGCAGGTACGCCCAGCTGATCGGCAGGATCGACGCCGACCCCCACGGCGCGGCCGAGACCGCGGGACCGTCCGCGGGGCCCGCGCCCGGCTGCAGGGCCGCACCCGGCAGGAACGGCGCGAGGTGCGCGCGCACGCCGATCGGGCCGACGCCCGGGCCGCCGCCGCCGTGCGGGATGCAGAAGGTCTTGTGCAGGTTCAGGTGCGAGACGTCGGCGCCGAACTTGCCGGGCTTGGCGAGGCCCACCAACGCGTTGAGGTTGGCGCCGTCGACGTAGACCTGACCACCGGCGTCGTGGACGAGTTCGCACACCGTGCGGATGTGCTGCTCGAACACGCCGTGGGTCGAGGGGTAGGTGACCATGATCGCGGCGAGGGCGTCGCGGTGGAGTTCGATCTTGGCGCGCAGGTCGTCGAGGTCGATCTCGCCCTGGCTGCCGCCGGTCTTGACGACCACGACCTTCATGCCGGCCATCGCGGCGCTCGCGGCGTTGGTGCCGTGGGCGGAGTCCGGGATGAGGCAGACCGTGCGGTGGGTGTCGCCGTTGGCGCGGTGGTACGCGCGGATCGCGAGCAGGCCCGCGAACTCGCCCTGGGAGCCCGCGTTGGGCTGCAGCGAGACGGCGTCGTAGCCGGTGATCTCGGCCAGCCACCCCTCGAGGTCGGCGAACATCGAGCGGTAGCCGTCGAAACGTGACACCGGCGCGAACGGGTGCAGCTGCGAGAAGCCGGGCAGCGAGATCGGCTCCATCTCGGTCGCGGCGTTGAGCTTCATCGTGCAGGAACCGAGCGGGATCATCCCGCGGTCGAGCGCGTAGTCACGGTCGGCGAGGCGCTTGAGGTAGCGCAGCATCGCGGTCTCCGACCGGTGGTCGTGGAAGACCGGGTGGGTGAGGAAGTCCGACGTGCGCTCCGGGATCACCTCGAGCGACGGGTCGGCGACCGCGGCGACCGACGCCCCGAAGGCCTCGGCGACGACGGCCAGGTGCTCGTCGGTGGTGGTCTCGTCGCAGGCGATCGAGACGGTGTCGGCGTCGACGAGGCGCAGGTCGACCAGCCGCTGGGCCGCGGCCGCGACGACCTCGCCCGCGCGGCCCGGGACCCGGACCGTGACGGTGTCGAAGAACGGGCCGGGGGCGACGTCGAGACCGGCGGCCGTGAGGCCGGTGGCGAGCCGAGCGGCCTGGTCGTGGACGCGGCGGGCGAGCGCCCGCAGGCGGTCCGGGCCGTGGTAGACGGCGTAGGCGCCGGCGATGACGGCCAGCAGGACCTGCGCGGTGCAGATGTTGCTCGTGGCCTTCTCACGGCGGATGTGCTGCTCGCGGGTCTGCAGCGCCAGCCGGTAGGCGGTGTGGCCGTCGGCGTCGACGGAGACCCCCACCAGGCGTCCGGGCAGCTGCCGCTCCAGGCCCGACCGGACGGCGAGGTAACCCGCGTGCGGGCCGCCGAAGCCGAGCGGAACCCCGAAGCGCTGCGACGAACCGACGGCGATGTCCGCGCCGGCCTCGCCCGGGGTGGGCAGCAGGGTCAGGGCGAGCAGGTCCGCGGCGACGACCGCCTGCGCGCCGGCGGCGTGGGCGGCCTCGACGACCGGACCGAGGTCCTTCACGGCGCCGCTCGCGCCGGGGTACTGGACGAGGACGCCGAACATGCTGTCCGTGAGCGCGGGTTCGAGGGGGGTGTCGAGCGGGGCGACCACGACCTGCAGCCCGAGCGGCTCGGCGCGGGTGCGCAGGACCTCGAGGGTCTGCGGGTAGACGTCGGGGTCGACGACGAAGGTGTTCCGGTCGTTGCTCTTGGTGGCGCGGTGGGCCAGGGCCATGGCCTCGGCGGCGGCGGTGCCCTCGTCGAGCATCGACGCACCGGAGAGGTCCAGACCGGTGAGGTCGGTGACCATCGTCTGGAAGTTGATGAGCGCCTGGAGCCGGCCCTGGCTGATCTCGGGCTGGTAGGGCGTGTACGCGGTGTACCAGGACGGGTTCTCCAGCACGACCCGCCGGATCAGCGCCGGGGTGCGGGTGCCGTGGTAGCCCAGCCCGATCATCGCGGTGCTGACGGTGTTGCGGTGGGCGAGCGCGACCAGCTCGGCGGCGACCTCGGCCTCCTCGGCCGCGGCGGGCAGCGCCAGCGGCTCACGGATCCGGATCGCCTCGGGGACCGCGGCGTCGAGCAGCGCCGCGACGCTCGGGTACCCGAGCACCTCCAGCATGCGCGCCTGGTCGGACGAGGGCGTCCCGATGTGCCGGTCGGCGAAGAAGCCGGGTGCGGTGGTGTCGGGACCGGTCGGGTCGATGCCTGCGACGGCGGCGGGACGGTCGAGGGTGCTGGTCACGCGATCTCCAGGTGGGGAGCGGACGGGCGGGAACCACGGGCGGGGCCCGTTTCCCCTCCTGTCGCGCGTCGACGCACTCCAGAGTGGCCTGCTCCGCGCGGTCCTGGTGCCTGAGAGGTTCCGGGGAGGTTGCCCCTTCGGCGCCCGGTCCCAGCCTGGTGACTGGGCCGGACTCTCCCGCGCGGGTTGATCGGCCGGGGACGACGGTACCAGCGCAGCGGGCCCGACCGGCCCGACGCGCGTAGCGGCGTGAGCGGCGTGACGCCGACGAAACGCAGGTGACACAGCGTCGTCCTACGGTTCCCGGCATGTCCGTGACCGCTGCGCCCGCCACCGCGACCCTGCCGATCCGGCCGCCCCGCTGGGTGCGGGTCTGGGTGGGCGCGCTCGCGGCGATCGCCGTGGCGGTCGCGGTGCTGGTCGGCGGGCCGGTCGCGGCGTCCGGACGCTGGGCGATGCTCGTGCCCGTCGCCGTCGTGGTGGTCGTCGCGCTGCTGCTGGCCTGGCGGATCGGAGGCCTCGCGGCGTCGGTCGCGGGCGACGGCACCCTGCGGGTCCGCAACCGCGCCGCCACCGCGACCCTGCGCCGCGACCAGGTGCGGGAGATCCGCGCGGGTCAGCGCCCCGGCCGCGCCGCGACCCCGTGTGCGGTCGTCGTCCTCCGGGACGGCTCCGAGGTCACCGTCGACGCCACCCTCGCGGCGGCCTTCCAGCAGGACCGGCTCGACGCCCAGATCGCGGCGCTGCGCGCCTGGAAGCGCGGCTGACCCAGCCCACCGGACGGGGCGCCGACCGACGCCGATCCCGCGAAGGTGGGAGACAACTCGCGCGTCCGCCCCCTCGGTGGGTGTCGGCACCCGTGTTCGCGAGCAGCGGTTCAGGCCGAGGCCGCGGCGAGGGGGCCGGCGAGCCAGGTGCGGACGTCACGCGGCGATCGCAGGACGACGACCGGCAGTTCCGGCCGGTCGACCTGCGCCTCGCGCAGTCGGGTCGCGGCGAGGCGACGGGTGCGCCAGCCCCAGCGCAGGATGTGGTCGCGATCGGTGAGCACGGTGCGCAACGGAGCCTCGACGTTGCCGTTCCACAGTTGCTCCCGGCGCCACGACCGGCGCACCGTGCGACGGAGCAGCCGGCTCATGACCAACGCCACCGGCAGTTCGAGCGCGACGTACAGGTCGCAGCGTGCCAGCAGGAGCGGCCGGACGGCGCGGTACTGGTACTCGGTCACCCAGTGCTCGCGTGCCACGAGCGCGGTGACGTCGTCGACGAACGAGGGTCGTGGCGTCCACTCGGCGCCGTGGAACAACGCATCGATCTCGGTGTGCGGCAGAGCCGACACGTCCGCGATCGTTCGGGCGAGCGTCGTCTTGCCCGCGCCACTCGTCCCGGCGACGAGCACGCGCCGCGGGCGCGCGGGCAGCGGGTCGGATGGGCCGAGCACCGGCACGGCAGCGCGCGGTCGAGAGGTCAGGCGGTGGCGGAGCGGGCCTGACGGCGGCGGGAGAGCTCGTCGTCGGCGACGGGCACCTCGAGGTCGGCGGGGGCGCCGTCGGCGCGCTCGCTGGGCAGGTCCGACAGTGAGCCGACCAGTTCCTGCAGCGCGCCGCTGACGGCGATGCCGAAGACGCCCTGGCCGCCCTGCAGCAGGTCGACGATCTCCTCGGCCGAGGTGCACTCGTAGACCGTCGTGCCGTCGGACCACAGGCTGATGCGGGCGAGGTCCTCGACGCCGCGTTCGCGCAGGTGCTGGACGGCCGTGCGGATGTTCTGCAGGGAGACACCGGCGTCGAGCAGCCGCTTGACGACCTTGAGGACGAGGATGTCCTTGAACGAGTACAGCCGCTGGCTGCCCGAGCCCGTGGCCGAGCGGATCGACGGCGCGACCAGGCCGGTGCGGGCCCAGTAGTCGAGCTGGCGGTAGGTGATCCCGGCGGCGGCGAGCGCGGTGGTGCCGCGGTACCCGATCCCCTCGCCCGGCTCGTAGGCGTCCTCGGTCTCGAAGAGGGCGCCCTGCACGGGGGTCGGTTCGCTGGTCACCTGCTCACCGTCCTTCGCTCGGCCCGGGCGTCCTGACCGGAGTCGACAGGATCGGGTTCGGGTGACGTTCGTTGGCGCGGACGCTATGACGCCGCCCACCCGAGGTCAACGCGACGCGCGGGAGAACAGTCGACCTGTGGTCGAGAGTTCTGGACACCTGACCCTCGACCTGTGGTTGACGGTCAGGATTCGGGGGCGAAGTCGTCCGGGGACACCTGGTCGAGGAACTCGCGGAACCGCTCGACCTCGTCCTCCTGCTCGTCCGGGATCTCGACGCCCGCGGCCTCCAGGACCGACTCGGTGCCGAGGATCTCGACCTCGCAGCGCAGGGCGAGGGCGATCGCGTCGGAGGGGCGGGCACTGACCCGCAGGTCGCCCGCGAACTGCAACTCGGCGTAGAACACGTCGTCGCGCAGTTCGGTGATGTGGACCGCCTCGAGCTTGCGGCCGAGCGCGGTGATGACGTCCTTGAGCAGGTCGTGGGTGAGCGGCCGGGCCGACTGCACCCCCTGCTGCTGGAACGCGATGGCCGACGCCTCGACGGCGCCGATCCAGATCGGCAGGTAGCGGACACCGTCCTGCTCGCGGAGCAGCACGACCGGCTGGTTCGCCGGCAGCTCCACCCGGACGCCGACCACGCGCATCGGATGCATGGCTCTCACGCTACACCGGCACCCCGACACCCACCGGGCGAACGGACCCGGTCGAGAGTCACGGGAGAGCGGTCGAAAACCCTTGTCGCAGCGGCGCAAACCCGCACGCCGGTGGCCCGGGGGCCAGCCCCGACGTCAGGGTCCGGTGAACTGCCGCAGGCCGGCGGCGACGAGCGTGGCGTGCAGCCGCACCGAGAGCGCGGCGAGCTCGCGGACGGTCTCCTCGGCGCGGGCCCGGCCGTCGCCGCCGCGCTGGTGCGCGATGGGCTGGACGACCTGCTCGAACAAGCCGACCTCGCGGTCGGCGGCGGTGCGGAACGCCCGCAGGTGACGCCCCTCGATGCCGAACCGCGACAGCTCGACGACGGTCTGCCCGACCGCGAGCGCGTCCTCGTCGAAGTAGCCGTCGGGACGCCCGACGACCAGCTGGTACTGCTCGAGTTCCCGCAGCTGGTCCTCGCGCAGGCCCGTGGCGTGGAGCAGCTCCTCGCGCGACATCCGCATGGTGGCCGACCCCGTGGCGAAGTCGGCGGCCGACGGCGTGGCCGCCCCCGCGGTCGCCACGGCGAGCGTGGGCTGCGGCAGGCCGTCCGCCCCGGCGGGCGACACCCCGCGGTCGATGGCGTCGAGCTGGTCCTTGATCACCCGCAGCGGCAGGTAGTGGTCGCGCTGCTGCGAGAGCACGTACCGCAGCCGGGCGACGTCGGACGCGCCGAACTTCCGGTAACCCGACGGCGTGCGGTCGGGGTGGACCAGACCCTCGGACTCGAGGAACCGGATCTTGGAGATCGTGATGTCGGGGAACTCGCCGCGCAGCGAGGTGAGCACCTCGCTGATCGACATCCCGCCGACGCGGGGGGCGCCCGCCTGCCCCGCTGCCGAGACGCTCATGCCACCTGTCCCCCGTCACCGGTCGCGGCGGTCAGGAAGACCAGCCGGAACTTGCCGATCTGCACCTCGTCGCCGCCCGCGAGGTCGACCGAGTCGATCCGCTCGCGGTTGACGTAGGTGCCGTTGAGCGAGCCGACGTCGCGGACGACGAAGGTCGCGTCGGCACCGGAGCCGGAGCGGGCGAACTCCGCGTGCCGGCGGGAGACGGTGACGTCGTCGAGGAAGATGTCGCTGTCGGGGTGGCGCCCGGCCGTCGTGACGTCCTGGTCGAGCAGGAAGCGGCTGCCGGCGTTGGGTCCCCGCTTGACCACCAGCAGGGCCGAGCCCGCGGCGAGCGCGTCGACCGCGCCCTGGTGGGCGGCGGTCGAGAACCCCGGGTCGGTGTCGGTCGCGCTCGGGGCACCGCCGCCGAGGTTGATCACCGACGTCGCGTCGGGACCGGACGGGAACGGGGTGTCCGGCAGGGCCGAGCCGCAGTGCGTGCAGAAGCGGCTTCCGGGCGGGTTCTCGGTACCGCAGTTCGGGCAGAACACCGGCGGTGGCCTCCTGGGGAATCGTGCCGCCGCTCGGGGGTCGGCGGGCAGTCAGCAGGCACGGCAGGTGCCGTGCGTGGGCGATCGGTCGGGGCCGCGCGACGCGTGGGCCGGACACCGGACCCCGGGAGAGTGACTCCCGACGGGCCGGGTTCGCCGCCCGAGCCTAGGTGGCGGCGCGTCAGGGGGTCAACGGGAGGTCGAGGTCCAGCCCGACTTGACCCGCGTCGGAGTCTCGACCTCAGGTTGCGACAGTGGAATAGCCGTCGGCGTCGAGCAATCCGTCGAGCGCCGTCTGCGCGGCGTCGTCGCCGTCCTCGACGGTGATCTCGATGATCCAGCCCTCGCCGTAGGGGTCGGAGTTGATCAGCTCCGGCGTGGCGTCGAGGGCGTCGTTGCGCGCGGTGACGGTGCCGGGGACCGGCGCGTACAGCTCGGACACGCTCTTGGTCGACTCCACCTCGCCGACGGCGTCACCGGCCGCGACGGTGGCCCCGACCTCGGGCAGCTGCACGAACACGACGTCGCCGAGGGCGTCCTGCGCGAAGGCGGTGATGCCGACGCGACAGACCGGGCCGCTGGCCGCGACCCACTCGTGCTCGGCGGTGTACCGCAGGTCCGGGGGGATCTCGCTCGCCATGGCCCCAGACGCTAGTGGTGCCGCCGGGCCGTCAGCGCGACGGGGTCGCGAGCGCGGTCGAGGGCAGGGGCCGGGTCGCCGTGACGTCGACCCGCGTCTCCTGCACGATCGCGACCTGACCGCCCTTGGCCCGCACGGTGGCGGCGACCCCACCGAAGATGTTGAGCGCCCGGTCGAGGGTCGGCGGGTCACCGATCGCCAGGATCTCGTACGGCGCGGTGAGCGTCGTGCCGTCCAGTTGCGGCGGGCCGTCGCCGGTGGCCGACGGCATGAACGCGCTGTCGGTCCCGATGCGGACGTCGTCGAACTGGATGGCCTCGGCCCCCGCGCCGCGCAGCTCCTGGACGATGTCGAGCAGGTCCTCGGCGCCGAGCTGGTCGTCGGGGTCGGTGATCGTGAGCCTGACGCCGGGCCCGGTGGCCGGGACGATCCCGAGCAGCACCCGCAGCGCCGTGAGCTGCTGCTCCGCCTGGGCGTAGGCCACCGAGTCCTTGTCGCCGCTCGCCTGCAGCTGCTGCTCGGTGGTGCGCAGCTGCGCGAGTTGCTGACGCAGCCGGTCGGCCCGCGAGTTCTGGTCGTCGAGGATGCGGATGAGGTCGTCCTGGCGGGCGTCGGCGAGCGTGTCGCCCGACGACGACCGCACCTGCACGGCGATGCCGAACCCCAGCAGGGCCAGCAGCACCCCGATGAGCACGCCCGCGACCCGGTGCGACGACGGCCGCGGCCGGGTGACGGTCGACTCCGCACCGGTGTCGGTCTCCTCCGGCTCCGGCGGTGGCTGTTCGTGCCGACCGTGGTGCTCCTCGGCGTCAGGCACGGAACAACCGCCGGCGGATCGCGGCCGCGTTGCCGAAGATGCGGATGCCGAGGACGACGACCACTGCGGTCGACAGCTGCCCGCCCACACCGAGCTTGTCGCCGAGGAACACGATCAGCGCCGCCACGACGACGTTGGACACGAACGACACCACGAACACCTTGGCGTCGAAGATGCCGTCGAGGCGGGCCCGCAGACCGCCGAAGACAGCGTCGAGGGCCGCGACCACCGCGATCGGCAGGTACGGCGAGAGCCAGTCGGGGACGGTCGGCTGGAACACCAGGCCGAGCACGATCCCGATGACGAGGGCGATGGCTGCGATCACGACGACTTCCCGGTCGGTGGCGTGCTGGCGGGCGGGGTGGTGCGGGTGGGCGGGGTGGTGCCGGCGGGCGGGGTGGTGCTGGCCGGCGGGGTGCTCGCGTACTCGGGGTCGGCGACCACGCCGGCGGGCAGGGACAACGACCCGACGGTGTCGAAGGAGAAGCTCACCCCGCGGTTGGCGGCGTAGGTGGCGAAGCGGGCGGCGACCTCCGACTGGGCGAACGCGACCGAGAGCCGGTCCCCCGCGCCGACCGCCTCGATCGTGTAGGGCGAGGTGACCGTCCGCAGGTCGACGAGGATGTCCGCGCCGGCGAACCGGATCGCCGACACCGGCGTGATCCGGACCTGGTTGACCGCGACGGCCTCGGCGCCCGCGCCCCAGAGGACGTTGACCAGGTCACGGACGTCGATGTCGCTGACCACCCGGACCTCGCCGATCGGGGTGCTGCCGGCGCGGCCGCCCGCGGGGTCCGTCTCCGGGGCGCTCGGGTCGCCGAGCTCGACCCGCAACCCCGGACCCGAGACCGGCACCGCGCCCGCGGCGACCTGCGCGGCCGAGAGCGCCGCCCTGGCGTCGCGGCCCGCCTGGTCCCCCGACAACGCCGTCCCCTGCAGGGCGGCGACCCGTGCTGCCGCCGCGGTGACCTGACGTTCGAGCGCGTCGGCGTCCGCGCCCGCGGCCCGGGCCCGGGTGACCAGCTGCTGACGCACGGCCTCCTGGGCCGGTTCACCGCGGTGCGCCTCGTTCCAGCCGAGCGCCACGACCAGGCCCGCGAGCACGGCGACCACGACGGCGAGGACCTCGAAGGCGCGGTCGGCACCGTGGCCGGCGTGCTGCGGGCGGTTCCGACGCCGCTGCGCGGCCTCGGCGTACCCGGCGTCGAGCCCGCTGGCGAGCAGGTCGGTGAGCAGCGACGGCGCGGCGAAGCGGGTCGGCCGGGTCGTCTCCGGCGCCTCGGCGGGCGGGGTCACGAGGCGGCCGCCCGTGCGGCGCGCACCGTCCGGACCGTGCGCGCGACCTGGACGACGTAGAGCACGCCCGCCCACACGTACAGGGCCACGCCCCAGATCGTGAAGGCCCAGGCGATCGGCCAGGCGATGCCGGCGGCGACACCGGTCGCGCCGTCACGGTCGTGGTAGCTGCCCAGCAGCAGGAACGGGAACGCGTAGAGCAGCGCGAAGGTCGCGGACTTGCCGAGGTAGTTGACCGGCAGCGGCCCGACGCCGTACCCGCGCAGGACGAGCAGCAGGATCCCGAGGAGCACGTCCCGGCCGATGATCACCGCGGCGAGCCACCACGGGATGATGTCGCGGACGACCAGGCCGACGAGCGTCGCGAGGATGTACAGACGGTCCGCCGACGGGTCGAGCAGCTCGCCCAGCCGGCTGTACTGGCCGAGCTTGCGGGCGAGCACGCCGTCGAGCCAGTCGGTGAAGCCCGACACCGCGAGGACGACGATCGCCAGGACGTCGCCGGTGCCGCTGCGCACCCCGAGCAGCAGCCACAGGAACACCGGGACGCCCAGCAGCCGCGCGAGGGAGATGGCGTTCGGGACCGTCCACACCCGGCCGAGGCCGTCGGGAGCCCGCTGACCGGATCCGGGCACGCTGGACGACGATCCAGCGGTCTGCACAGCCAGATGCTAGCGACCGGGCGGTGTCCGGACCGCCTCCCACTCAGGGGGTCGGGAGGCCACGCGGGGACGGGTCGAAGCGGGTCCGGCGACGACTCCGAGAACGGCTCCGGGAACGACAGAGCCCTGGCGGGAGGAACTCCCACCAGGGCTCGCTGTCGGGCTGACAGGATTTGAACCTGCGACCCCCTGACCCCCAGTCAGGTGCGCTACCAAGCTGCGCCACAGCCCGCGACCCGCCGCGCTCGACCGGAACGGCCCCGCGTGAGTGCGTCGGCAAGACTAGCGGACGCCCCTACCGGTTCCCGCCGTCGCGTCCGCCGCGGGCGCCCTTCTCCCGCACCCGCACCGACACCCGGATGGGCGTGCCGGTGAACCCGAAGTCCTCGCGCAGCTTGCGTTCGACGAAGCGGCGGTAGCCCGCCTCGAGGAACCCGCTGGTGAACAGGACGAACGTCGGCGGACGGGTCGTGGCCTGGGTCGCGAACAGCACCTTCGGGATCCGTCCCCCACGCCCGGGCGGGGGCGTGGCGTTGACCAGTTCCCGCAGCCAGGTGTTGAGCGGGCCGGTCGGGATGCGGCGGTCCCAGGACGCGAGGGCGGTGCGCATCGCGGGCGCGAGCCGGTCGACGCCGCGGCCGGTCCGGGCCGAGATGTTGACGCGGGCGGCCCAGGCGACCCGCGCGAGGTCACGGTCGATCTCGCGGTCGAGGTCGTAGCGCCGGTCCTCGTCCATGAGGTCCCACTTGTTCATCGCGATGACCAGCGCGCGCCCGGCGTCGACGACCTGGTTGATCACCCGCTGGTCCTGCTCGGACAGCGACTCGGACGCGTCGATGAGGACGACCGCCACCTCGGCGGAGTCGATCGCCGCGGCCGTCCGCAGGCTGGCGTAGTACTCCATGCCGCCCGCCTGGTGGACCCGACGGCGCAGGCCCGCCGTGTCGACGAACCGCCACGGCTCCCCGCCGACCTCGACGATGGAGTCGACCGGGTCGACCGTGGTGCCCGCGACGTCGTCGACGACCGAGCGGGTCTCGCCCGCGAGCTTGTTGAGCAGGCTGGACTTGCCGACGTTCGGCCGGCCGACCAGCGCGACGCGTCGCGGGCCGGTGTCGTTCTCGTTGATCGCCGGGGCGTCGGGCAGGTGCGAGAGGACGACGTCGAGCAGGTCACCCGAGCCGCGACCGTGCAGGCCGCTGACGACGTGCGGTTCGCCCAGCCCGAGCGACCACAGTTCGGCGGCGTCGGCCTCGCCGCGTTCGTCGTCCACCTTGGTCGCGGCCAGCACGACCGGCGCCTTGCCCCGGCGCAGGGTGCGGGCGACCTGCTGGTCGGCCTCGGTGGCCCCGACCCGGCCGTCGACGACGAACAGCACGACGTCGGCCGTCTCGGCCGCGTGCTGGGCCTGGGCCGTGACGTGCGCGGCGAGCGTCGGGGCGAGCACCGTCTCGCGGGGGCCGCTCTCGATCTCCCAGCCGCCGGTGTCGACGAGCAGGAAGGAGCGGCCGTTCCAGTCGGCGTCGTAGGCGATCCGGTCGCGGGTGACGCCGGGGACGTCCTGGACCACGGCTTCGCGGCGCCCGATGATGCGGTTGACCAACGTGGACTTGCCGACGTTGGGGCGGCCGACGACCGCGACCACCGGCAGCGTCGCCGGGACGGCGGTGTCGGCGGGATCGTCGGGTTCGGTCACGGTGTGGCCTCCGGGGTGGGGTCGCGGCTGGGATCGGTGTGCGCGACGAGGTCGGCGAGCACGGCGCGCACCCGCTCGCCCTCGGCCCGGAAGACCCGGCGGGGCAGCGGCTGGCGGCTGCCTCCCGTCGTGCTGGCCCCCGTCGTCCTGGCACCCATTGTCCTGGGCCATGGTGTCACGGGTACCGGCGGGCCGAAGGTGACGCGCACGGGCGGGCGGTGCCAGCGGCGGCCGTGGGTCATGTCGAGGGTGCCGTGGCACGCGACCGGCACGACGGTCGCGCCGGTTCGCAGCGCCAGGTAGGCCGCGCCCGGCTTGGCCGTCTCGACGCGTCCGTGCCCCCGCGTGCCCTCCGGGAAGATCCCGACGACGCCACCACGCCGCAGGATCGCCAGGGCGAGCCGGACCGGCGCGGGGTCGACGGTGTCGCGGTGGACCGGGATCTGCCCGGCGCCGCGCAGCACCCGGCCGACGAGCGGGGGCGCGAAGGCCTCGGACTTGACGAGGAACGACACCGGCCGGTCGAGCAGGCCGAACAGCAGCGGGCCGTCGAGGAACGCGGTGTGGTTGACCGCGAGCACGACCGGCCCGGTGAGCGGGACGTGGCGCAGGCCGGTGACGTCGAGGTCGGCGAGGACGGCCGTCAGCGCGCGTCCGATCCGCTGCCGGCGCCGCAGCCCGGGCGAGCTGTCGACCCGCGCGGCGAGGGTCGGGCCGGCCGGTCGGTCAGCGGCCAACCGCGGACTGCACCGCCGTGGGCGCGGTCGCCGCGGCCACGATGGCGAGCAGGCGGGCGACGACCTGGTCGGCGTCGAGGTCGGACGTGTCGACGACCACCGCGTCGTCGGCGGCGGTGAGCGGGCTCGTCGCGCGGGTCGAGTCGGCGTGGTCGCGCCGCTCGAGATCGGCCCGGACGGTCGTGGCGTCGGCGTGGGTCTCCCCCGCGCGGCGGGCGGCGCGGACGTCGGGGTCGGCGGTCAGGAAGATCTTCACGTCCGCCCCCGGCGCGACGACGGTGCCGATGTCCCTGCCCTCGACGACGATCCGGCCCCGGCCGATGAGGTCGCGCTGCTGGGCGACCAGCTGCGTCCGCACCGCGGGCACGGCGGAGACCGGGGTGACGGCGCGGGTGGCGTCGTCGGTGCGGATCGCGGTGGTGACGTCCTCCTCACCGAGGACGACCTGGGCGGGCGCGGCGTCGGTGCTGATGCCGATCTGCAGGTCGGCCACGCAGCGGGCGACCGCCTCGGGGTCGTCGAGGTCGACCCCGGCCCGCAGCGCGCCGACCGCCGCGGCGCGGTACATCGCGCCGGTGTCGAGGTACCGGGCGCGCAGTTCGCGAGCGAGCCGCCGCGAGACCGTGGACTTGCCGGTGCCCGAGGGGCCGTCCACGGCCACGACGCCACGGAAGGTCGCGGTCGGGCGGGGCGGGGTCGCGGTGGGGTTCTGCTCGGTCGACACGGGGCGACAGCCTACGACTCCCGGGTGCCTCGACGGGACGTGTGACGACCGCTCCCGCACGCGCAACTTCTGTCACATCCGCATCACTCGCACCACCAGTCACACCCGTCACGGCGGAACCACCAGCCGCAGGCGTTCCGACTGTCGCACGGGCGAGATGCCGCTTAGAGTCCGCGAACGGGTCGGGGGACCACACGGCGTGTCGGACAACCGAGAGGTCATCACTGTGCTAGCGCTCCACCCACGGTCGGCTCCCCGCGCGCGCGTCCGGGCCACCCTGCTCGGGGTCGTCATCGCGGTCCTCGCCGGCGGACTGGTGGCGGTCGTCGCCCCCCTCGCCTCCACCGCCGCCCCCGCGCGCGCGGCCGTGCCGACCTCGTACGGCGCGCCGAGTTGGTGGAACGGCGACTGCGACACCGTCAACTGGACCCGGAAGGCCCGCGCGGCCGGCTGGAGCGGCGAGGCCGCCCGTCGCCTCGGCGGCGTGGTGCTCGGCATCCCGGTCTGCGGGCCGCGGAACCTCGCGGGCGCGCCCAACATCTGGTGGTCGCGACCGGGTTGGGGCGAGCTGGAGTGGCAGTGCGTCGAGTTCGCGCAGCGCTTCATGATCCAGGTCTACGGCGTGCAGCCGTACCAGGCCAACGGCGTGGACGTGGTGAACCACTACACGCCGGCGCAGGGCGGCGGCCTGGTGCGCGTCGACAACGGGACGGTCGGCAAGGCGCCGCAGCCCGGTGACGTCATGTCCTTCTCCAGCCCCACCAACCGGTGGGGCCACGTCGCGGTCGTGGCCTCGACGAACGTCGACGGTGCCGGCAACGGCTCGGTGCTGCTCGCCACCCAGAACGACACCGCCGACGGCTGGCGCACGCTCACCGTGAGCAACTGGCGGGTCGCCGCGTTCGGCTCGCTCTGGCCCTACGCCTGGTTGCACGACCCGCTCGGGCGCGGTGGCGGCAACCCGGACGTCGACTCGCCTCCCCAGGTCGAGGACGGCGACTACGTCCTCCACGACAACGTCACCTACCGGATCGCCGGCGGCGCCCCGGTCATCGTCACCAACTGGACGACGATGGGCGGCGTGTCCCGCGAGGTCACCCCGATCGACGACGACCAGTTCGAGAGCCTGCGCGACGTCCCCCGCGACGGGACGTTCCTCAAGGCGGCGAACAGCACGGCCCGGTGGCGGGTCGCGGGCGGAGCACCGTTGCCGGTGGCCTCCTGCACGACCACCGGGATGAACGGGTGCGCGGGCTCGGTCGACATCGACCCGATGGCGGTCACCCGCGCTCCCCTCGGCGGGGCGTACGCCCACCTGCGTCCGACCATCGCGGACGGCACGTTCCTCAAGGTCGCCGACGACGGCGCGCCAGGGCTCGGCACCCTCGGCCGCGCGGCCGGCGGCGCGATCGTGCCGGTGCGTGACTGTGACGACCTCGGCGGCTGCGGCGACTGGGTGACGGTGCCGGCGACGGCCTGGACCAGCTACCGCGCGGCCCACCCGCAGCCGGTCGCGGGCACCGTGGTCCGGTTCCAGCCGTCGGGGCGGTGGGGCACCTTCGCGAACGGTCAGTGCGAACTGCGGCACGGACCCGGCACGGAGATCGCCGTCCCCGACTCCTCGCTGCCGTGCGGCGCCCCGCTGCGACCGACGCCGTCCAAGCCGCCGGTGGTGGTGCTGACACCGGGCCGCTGACCCCGGGCCGCTGACCCCGACGCAGCTGCCGGGTCAGCCCCGCCCGCGGGCGGGGCGACGCCCGGCCCGCGACGGCCGGGCGGGCCGTGG
>NZ_JBTJEQ010000059.1:0-26733 GCF_054456675.1 Jatrophihabitans sp. YIM 134969 | reverse complement strand
CCGCGGCCCTCGGCGGGGCCCGGACCGCGGCGCGCACCGCGCAGGCCGACCTGCTGGGCGCCGCGAGGGCGCGCGGGATCACGTTGTCCGACCCGACCTCGGCCGTCGACCTGCTCGACGCCGTGTTCGCCGAGGTCGCCCCGGCCGATCTCGCGGCCCTCGCCGCCCTGCCCGGTGTCGCGCGGGTCAGCCGCGACGTCACCCTGCAGGCGTCGGCCGCCCCGCTGCCGGCCGGCACACCGACCGGACCGGTGACGGCCGCCGCACCGACCTCGCCGTCCGACGGCCGCGGCACCGTGATCGCCGTCGTCGACACCGGCGTCGACAGCACGCTCGCGGACCTCGGCGCCGGGTTCGGCCCCGGCCACAAGGTGCTCGGCGGGCACGACTTCGTGAACGACGACGACGACCCGATGGACGACAACGCCCACGGCACGCACGTCGCGGGGATCGCGGCCGGGACCGGCGCGAACCGCATCACCGGCGTCGCGCCGGCGGCTCGCCTGACGGCCTGGAAGGTGCTGGACGCCGACGGCGCCGGCACGACCGCCGACGTCGTCCGGGGGATCGAGGCCGCGGTCGACCCGACGGGCGACCACCCCGCCGACGTCGTCAACCTCAGCCTAGGTGGCCCCGGCGACGGCTCCGACCCGGTCAGCCGCGCCGCGGCGGCCGCCTCGGCGGACGGCGTCGTGGTCGTCGCCGCCGCGGGCAACGCGGGCCCGGGCGAGATGACCATCGGCGTCCCGGCGGCCTCGCCGTCGGTGCTGGCGGTCGGCGCCTCGACCACCGGGCTGCGGCTCGCCACCGCCCGGGTCGTCGGCACCAGCCGCGACCTGCCGACCTGGCGCGTGCCGTGGTCGGCCAACGCCCCCGCGACGACCCTCCAGGCGCGGGTCGTCGACGTCGGCGACGGCACCCCCGCCGACTACGACGCCGCGGGCGACGTCACCGGTGCCATCGTGAGCTACCGCGGCTACGCGCCGCGTTCGACCGCCGACTACCCCGGTGACTCCTACGCCCAGGCCGCGCTCGCCCAGCAGCGCGGCGCGGTCGCGGCGATCGCCCGGCAGCCCTCCGACCTGCCCCTGCCCGGTGGGGGTGGCATCGGCTTCGCCGCCCCCGAGCCCGGTGTCGTGGCCGCGGCGGCCGACGGCGCCGCCGGGGTCGGCGGCGACTACCGGTTCAAGCGGTTGGTCCTGCTCGGCATGTACGACGCCGACCGCGCCCTGCTGTTCGGTGACGACGCGAAGGCGCCGGTCACGGTCCGGCTCGACCCCGTCGTCGTGAACGGTCAGATCGCGAGCTTCAGCTCGCGGGGGCCGACCTCGACCGGCGCGCTCAAGCCCGACCTGGTCGCGCCCGGCGTGGACATCCTGTCGACCGTCCCGCACGAGTTCGGCATCCCCGGTGACGTGTACCGGCTGTCCGGCACGTCGATGGCCTCGCCCGCCGTGGCGGGTGCGGCGGCCGTCCTGCGCGGCCGCGAGCCCGGGCTGACCGAGGCCCAGGTCCGGGCCCGGTTGACCGGTTCGGCCGCCCGGCTGCCCGGCGCCGCCGCGGGCGTCCCCGCCCTCGTCCAGGGCGCCGGCTCGCTCGACCTGCCGGCGGCTCTGGCCGCGCACGTGACCGCCTCGCCCTCGACCCTCTCGTTCGGGTTGGCGCCGGGCACCGGCGGGACCCCGAACCGCCGGACCGTCCACGTGACCAACGCCGGGACGACGGCGGTGAAGGCGAGCCTCACCGTTGCACTCGGCACCGGTTCTGACGGCACGGCGACGGTCGCGCCCAGTTCGGTGAAGTTGACGGCGGGTGGTTCCGCGGACGTCGTCGTCACCGCGACCTCGCCCGCCCGCGCCGGTGACTCCGACCTGACGGGCACGGTGGTCGCCGTGATGTCGGACGGCTCGACCCTGCGGGTGCCGTTCGCGCAGAGCACCCGGTCACTCATCGTCCGCGGCAACCCGCAGGACACCACCGGTTCGACCCAGGTCATGGTGTGGTCGCCCATGACCCTCGACAAGGCGCCGACTGTTGCCCTGCGCAACGATGATTCAGGTGCCGAGCTCAGCGTGGCGGTGCACGCCGACGGCACCGCGGCCGGCTGGTACCGCGGCCTGGTGACGTTGCCGACCGTCGGGAGCTACCGGGCCACGGCGACCGGCAAGCGGGGCCCCGCGGTGCTCACCGGCAGCTCCTCGCTGAGCCGGATCCGGCCGCAGGCCAGCGGGACCTGGCAGCGGCTCGGCCGGGCCGGGTCCGCGGGAGAACTCTCGGTCTCGACGGCCGCGCCGGGCACCGCGGTGCAGGCGCTCCCGGCGTCCGGACGCCCGTTCGTGACCACCGACCACGGCACCACGTGGACGCAGGTGGCGTCGCTGCCGGTCGGCGACGGCGCGGGCACGCCCGTCACGGACCCGTCGAACGGGAAGGCGTTCTGGTACGCCCTCGACGGCGCGCCCGGTCAACCGCCGGTCGACCCGACCTACCAGGGGCGGGTACTGCGCACGACCGACCTCGGTCGCACCTGGACCGTGCTGCCGTTCCCGGACGTCCACTTCCGCGCCTTCGTCGGCGACGGCACCGTGCTCGCCGCGGTCGTCGACAACGGCGTGCAGGTCAGCCGTGACGGCGGGAAGCACTGGAACCTGGTGCCGTTCGTCTGGCCTCAGACGCCGACCAAGGCGACGCTCGTCGAGGGTGGGCTGCTGGTCACGGGCTTCAGCAAGGTGTGGCGCATCGCGGGCATCGCGACCGCCGCACCGGAGGCGCCCCGCGCCGTCGTCACCGGTGCCTCGGGGTTCATGAGCATCGGCGCGGCTGGGCGCACCGCCGCGGCGGCCGCGCTCGACGGCACCATCCGGATCAGCACCGACGCCGGCCTGACCTGGTCCACCAGCACCGTCCCCGACGGTGACTTCGCGACCGGCGCGCGGGTGCTCGGCACCGAGGTGTTCGTGGGGAGCAACGACGGGTTCTGGCGTTCGACCGACGCCGGCCGCACCTGGCACTCGACCCCGTACCCGGTCTTCGGGCCGGTCGGCATCGACGTCGAACGCTGGCCGGACAAGCCGCGTTCGCTGCTGATGCCGTTGGAGAACGCGGGGTTGTGGGCCTCGACCGACGACGGCCGCACGTCGCGCCGCATCGGGGTGTCGGGTACGACGATCGAGGCGGTCACGACCGTGCCGGTCGCGGGTGGCGGGTCGCGTGTGGTCGTCGCCGACGAGCAGGGCGTGGGCTCGCTGGTCATGCCGGCGGCAGGGCCGGTCGACGAGACGGCCTGGGGCCCGACCGGCGGCGAGGGTCGCATCGGGGTCGCCGCACTCGACGTCGCGGTCGACCCGAGCAAGCCGCGGTCGTGGACCCGGATCCGCAACGACGCGAGCGGTAACGGCGGGGTCGAGCGCAGCACCGACGCCGGTGCGACGTGGACGCCCGTGGGTCCGCACACGTTCGGGGTCTCGCTGCACGGGTTGGCTCTGGACCTGCGGCGCTCCGGCCACGCGGTGGTGGCGTACACGACGCTGTCCGAGTCCGGCGTGGTGGTCACCGACGACAACTGGGCGACCTGGCGGGTGCAGCCGCACGCCGGCGTGGTCGGTCGCCGCGTGGTGGTCGACCCGGTGACGCCGAACCGGCTCTGGATCGCGGCCGACTCCGGTCTCTACCGCTCCGACGACGACGGCCGCACCGTGCGGCGGGTCCTCACCGGAACCGTCGCCACCGTGTTCGTCGACCCCGCCCGACCGCGCCGGGTGGTCGCCGGCGGCGACGTCATCTCGGTCAGCGACGACGGCGGGGCGACCTTCCGCCGCGCCACCGGGCCCGGCCACGACGTCAGCATCGGGTCGTTCGCGGCCGTGACCGCGACGCCGCCCGGCGCGACGGCGTCGGTGCGGGTCCTGTTCGCCGGCAGTGACACCCTGCGCCCGCTCGGGTGGCCGGTGCCCGGCCGGGGCGTGTTCCGCTCCACCGACGGCGGGCTGACCTGGACCTCGGTCGCGGCCGGCCTGCAGTCGCGCTCGGTCACCTCCATGGCGGTGACGCCGGACGGCACGTGGCTGGTCGTCGGCACCCGCACCGGCGGCGTGCACCGGGCGGCGGTGGCGGACCTGCTGCGCTGAGCCGGGGGACCGGGGGTCTCAGCCCCCGGTCCCGGGGTCCTCGGCCCGAAGCCCCTCGGTCCCCGGGCTCTCGGTCCCCGGCCGGCGGGACAGGTCGTCGACCGCACCGACCGACCGGCCGTCGACCACGAGGTCGACCACGTCGTTGTAGAACGCCACCAGTCCCGCGATCGGCGTCAGCGCCGGGGTCGGGAACCCGTAACTCCACGCGGCGTCGGGGATGGTGCGCCGGCCGGTGTCGACCGACCAGTAGCTCGTGGTGCGGCCCTTGTAGGGGCAGGCCGTCACGGTGTCGGAGGGGACGAGCCGGGTGGTGTCCACGTCGGTGAGGTCGACGTAGTACCGCGTGGGCAGGCCGGTCTCGAACACCAGCACCGGTGAGGTCGACTCGGCCAGGAGCACACCGTCGGCCTCGACCCGGACGTGGGCGCTCGAGCGCAGCGCGTCGACCCGCACGTAGGGGTTGCGCGGGTGGACGAAGACCTGCTCGTCCTCCTCGAACCAGGCGTCGAGGGCGTCCCAGTCGATGCGGACCGTGTCGACCAGGCCGTCGGTCGCGTCCGCGCCGTAGACCCGGGCCGCCGACGCCCGCTCGAGGCCACCCGCCCGGAGGCCGTGCACCCGGGCGGTGCCGCGGCGCAGGCGCAGGTCCTTGCCCTCGTCCACGAGCACGCCGGGGGCGACGTCGGCCAGGGGCAGGTGGTACTGCGGGTACTTCACCGTCTCCCACACGTAGCGCGCGGCGCGGGTGTCGAACACCGTCACCCCACCCAGGACGCCGCGCACCCGCCGCGGTGCCGGTTCCACCCGGTCCTTGACCGGTGCCGGTTCGGGGAAGTCACGCACGGTTGCTCCCGGGGTCGTCGGTGGTGGGCAGGTGGGTGCGGGCCTCGCCGAAGAACGCGAGGACCGCGTCGGCGCCGCCGAGTTCGGAGACCGGTCGCGCCACCCCGAACGGCGCGTTCCAGAACGGGTCGGTGCCCGCGACCCCGCCGACGCTGACGTAGGCGTACGGCACCTCGAGGAAGCCGTCGCCGGGGGAGACACCCCAGTCCACCTCGCTGTCGCCGACCGCCACGTCGAAGTGTTCGGGCCACAGGGTCGGCTCCACACCCGGGGCGAACCGCCGCAGAGCCTCGTCCCCGGCCGCCCACGCCGCCGCCAGCACCTGCGCCGCCGCCGGGTCGACCTCGAGTACGTCGTCGACACCGAGCGGGCCGCCCCCGCCGTAGACACCCACCGGCGCGCCCGGGTCCACCCCGATCGCCGCCGCCAGCTCTCGAGCGGTGCGACCCGAGATCGGGTGTGCGCGGCCGGCGTGGACGACGTCGGTGCCCACGACGGCCGTGAGCTCGCCGGTCCAGGTCTGGAAACCTCCGGGGGAGACCCGCAGACGGATGTCGGTGGTGGCCCGGTGCTCCGGTCCGGCCAACACGTGTTCGGCGACGGCGTGCAGGCTGTCGCGGGTCCGGACGAGCGGGTCGTCGGTCACGGGGTCTCCTCGTCGGGTCGGCTGCGGGTGTGCGGTTCGGGTCAGTCGCGGACGCCCTCCACGCCGCGGTTGGCGAGGGCGTCGGCCCGCTCGTTGCCGACGTCGCCGGAGTGGCCCTTGACCCAGTGCCAGTGCACGTCGTGCTCAGCCTGGGCGGCGTCGAGCTCACGCCAGAGGTCGCTGTTCTTGACCGGCTTCTTGTCGGTGGTGAGCCAGCCCCGCTTCTTCCAGTTGTGGATCCAGGTGGTGATGCCCTGCCGCACGTACTGGCTGTCGGTGTACAGCTGCACCGTGCAACGTTCCTTGAGGGCTCCGAGTCCGCTGATGACGGCGAGGAGTTCCATGCGGTTGTTGGTGGTGACCTTCTCGCCGCCGAACAGTTCCTTCTCGTGACCGTTGCTGGTCAACCAGACCCCCCATCCGCCGGGGCCGGGATTGCCCTTGCAGGCACCGTCCGTGTACATCGTCACCTCGGGCTGTGGCACGGCTGGCACGGTAGCGGGCGGGGCGCCACGGCCGATCCACAGGTCGCGGATCGGGAAACGGGGCTGCCCGTTGTCGGCGCGCCCCTCTAGGTTCGGGACCGTTCCGCCGCCGATCAGAGGAGTGTCGATGCCCGACGTCATCCAGGCCACCGGGCTGGTGAAGACCTACGGCGCGCTCCGCGCCCTCGACGGTCTGGATCTCGCGGTCCCCGAGGGCACGGTGCTCGGCCTGCTCGGCCCCAACGGCGCGGGCAAGACCACCGCCGTCCGGATCCTCACCACCCTGCTGCGGCCCGACGGTGGCACCGCCACGGTCGCCGGGGCGGACGTCGTCCGGGAGCCGCGGCTGGTGAAGCAGCGGATCGGGTTGTCCGGCCAGTACGCCGCGGTCGACGAGTACCTCACCGGCTACGAGAACCTCGACATGATCGGCCGCCTGTACGGCCTGAGCCGCAAGACCTCCCGCGACCGCGCCCGCGAACTGCTGGAGCGCTTCACCCTCTCCGACGCCGCCGACCGGCCGACCAAGACCTACTCGGGCGGCATGCGTCGCCGCCTCGACCTCGCCGGCGCGCTGGTGGCCTCGCCGCCGGTGCTGTTCCTCGATGAACCCACCACCGGGCTCGACCCGCGCAGCCGCATCGACATGTGGGCCGTCATCAACGAACTGGTCGGCGCCGGCACCACCTTGCTGCTCACCACGCAGTACCTCGAGGAGGCCGACCGGCTGGCCGACGACATCGTGGTCATCGACCACGGCAAGGCCATCGCTCGGGGCACCGCGGACCAGCTCAAGGACCAGGTCGGCGGCGAGCGCATCGAGTTGGTGCTGGTCGAGCACGACTCGGTCGACGCCGCGCGGTCGCTGCTGGCGGGCCTCGCCGAGGGGCCGGTCGAGGTCGACTCCGGTCGGCGGTCGCTGGTCGCGCCGGTCACCGGGGGCGCCGGGAAACTGATGGAGGCGCTGCGCCGGCTCGACGACGCCGGGATCGCGGTCAGCGACGTCGCGCTACGCCGCCCCACCCTCGACGACGTGTTCCTGACCCTCACCGGCCGCCCGCCCGAGGAGATCGAGGACGCCGAGTCCACGCCCCGAGCCGACCTCACGAAGGAGGGCACCCGATGAGTGCCGTCAAGGCGTTCTCCGACGGCGCGGTCGTCGCGAAGCGCAACCTCATCAAGATCAAGCGGGTCCCCGACCTGCTGGTGTTCACCACCATCTCGCCGATCATGTTCATCCTGCTGTTCGCGTACGTGTTCGGCAGCGCCATCCCGGTGCCGGGGGTCAACTACCGCGAGTTCCTCATCCCCGGGATCTTCGCCCAGACCGTCATCTTCGGCGCCACCATCACCGGGGCCGGGCTCGCGGAGGACATCAAGAAGGGCATCATCGACCGCTTCCGGTCACTGCCGATGTCCGACTCGGCCGTCCTCGTCGGGCGGACCGCGAGCGACGTGCTGAACAACGTCATCACGATCTTCGTCATGGCCGTCACCGGACTCATCGTCGGCTGGCGCATCCGGTCGTCGTTCCTCGAGGCCGTCGCCGGGTTCGCGATCCTGCTCCTGTTCGCGTTCGCGATCTCGTGGGTCATGGCGCTGGTCGGGCTGCTGGTCCCGAGCCCCGAGGTCGTCAACAACGCCTCGTTCATCGTGATCTTCCCGCTCACGTTCATCGCGAACACGTTCGTGCCGACCAACAACTTCCCGTCCGTGCTCAAGACGATCGCGAACTGGAACCCGGTCTCGAGCGTCACGCAGGCGGCCCGTGACCTCTTCGGCAACACCCCGGCGAGCGTGCCACGGCCGAAGGACTGGTCGCTGCAGCATCCCGAGATCTACACCCTGGCCTGGGTCGCGGTGCTGCTGCTGATCTTCGTGCCGCTCTCGATCCGGCAGTACCGCCGGGCCGCCAGCCGCTGAGTGCGGGGCGCGTGTCGGATCCGCGTCCGGCCGTTCGTGGAACGGGTGACGGGCGCGACGGACGCGCCCGCACACCCACGGGAGGCACGGCGTGCGCAGGATCAGCGTCACCATGAACATCTCGCTCGACGGCGTGGTCCAGGGACTCGGGCGTCCTGACGAGGACACCCGCGACGGCTTCGCGCAGGGCGGCTGGGGCCTGCGCCACCAGGACGACGACCTCGCCCGCGAGATGGGCGCGGGCATGGCCGAGCCCGGTGACCTGCTGCTCGGTCGGCGGACGTGGACCGACTTCGCCGGCTTCTGGCCCCACCAGCCGGACAACCCGGTCACCCGGCACCTGAACGCCACGACCAAGTACGTGCCGTCGCGCACGCTCTCCGACGTCGACTCCTGGTCGAACTCGGTGCTCCTGGCCGGCGACGCCGTCGAGACCGTCCGGGCTCTGAAGGCCGACGGTGACCGCGCCGTGCACATCGTCGGGAGCGCGGCCCTGGTCCGGTCGCTGCACGTCGCGCGGTTGATCGACGCGTACCAGTTCGTGGTCCACCCGTTGACGCTCGGCGCCGGGGCGCGCCTGTTCGACAAGGGGATGCCGCCCACCGACTTCGCACTCGAACGTTGCGTCCCGACCTCAGCGGGAGTGGTCATCGCCTCGTACCGCAGGATCGCGGCGTGACGACCTACCTGCTCGCGATCCAGCAACCCGACGGTCTTCCCGACGCCGCGACGCTCACGGCCGCTGAGGAGCGCCTCCACGCGCTCAACGAGGACCTGCGTGCGGCCGGGGCGTGGGTGTTCACCGGTGGTCTGGAACCGCCCGCCGCCGCGCTGACCGCGCGACCGGACGGCGTGGTCACCGACGGCCCGTACGTCGAGTCCAAGGAACACCGCGGCGGGATCTGGGTCATCTCCGCGCCCGATCGCGACGCCGCCGTGAGCTGGGCCCGCCGTGCGGCCGAGGCGACCGGGCTGCCGGTCGAGGTGCGGGCCTTCCAGGACGTCGCGCCGTTCTGACCGCAGGCCCCACGCTTCACAGGTCGTCCCTGCGCTCTCCCTCTGGCGGACAGCTGTCCGTTAGGGCTAGCGTCCGGGACGTGGGGACGACGGGCGCGACCGGTGGCCGCTGGCAGGCGGTCACCGACCTGCGCCCGATGAGCGACAACACCGACGCCCGCGCCGTCCGGACCCGCGCCAAGCTCGTCGACGCGTTCCACGAGGTCGTCCGCGACACCGACCCGGACGAGATCTCGGTCAGCGCGCTGACCCGTGCTGCCGGGGTCAACCGCACGTCGTTCTACGCGCACTTCTCCTCGCCCGAGGATCTCGCCGTGCACGCGCTCGGCGACCTGCTCGACGTCGTCAGCAGCGCCGACATCATCCTGCGCAGCGAGCACGCCGTGACCGCCGAGGAGGCGTCACGCCGGGCGTTGCGCGAGATCGTCGACTTCGTCTGGGAACGGCGGGCGTCGTACACCCGCCTGCTCGGACCGGCCGCGCCCGCGCGCGTGCCCGCGGCCGTCACCGAGGCCTTCGCCGCCCACGCGACGCGATCACTGCGCCTCATGCCGAACCGGCCGGACGACGCCGATCCCGCCGTCACCGCGCAGTTCATCGCCGCGGGTGTCCTCGTGGTGGTCGGTCGCTGGCTCGCCGATCCACGCCGCTGGTCGCGCGAGCGGCTGGTCACGGCCCTCATGCACTGCCTGCCGGGGTGGGTCACGACCGACCAGTGACCCCGGCCCTCAGACCGGATCGTTGCACCAGGCCTCGATCGCCAGGACGCCACTGTCGCCAACGTCAGGAGACATCATGGGACTGCTCGACGGCAAGACCGCGCTGATCACCGGGGGTTCCCGCGGCCAGGGCCGCGCCCACGCGGTCACGTGCGCGCGCGAGGGTGCCGACGTCGTCATCGTCGACATCGCCGACCAGATCGACACCGTGCCCTACCCGATGTCGACCCAGGCCGACCTCGACGAGACGGTCCGGCTGGTCGAGGAACACGACCGGCGGGCCCTCGCCGTCAAGGGCGACGTCCGCGACCAGGCCGTCCTCGACGACGCCGTGAGCCGCGGCATCGCGGAGTTCGGCCAGATCGACATCCTCATCGCCAACGCCGGCATCTGGAGCCTCGCCCCGTTCTGGGAGCTCACCGAGGACGCCTGGAACGACATGATCGGCGTCAACCTGTCGGCGGTGTGGAAGTCGGCCAAGGCCGTCGCCCCGCACATGATGGAGCGCCGGAGCGGGTCCATCGTCATGACCTCGTCGATCAACGGGCTCGAACCCGGGGTGAACTACGCGCACTACATCTCCGCCAAGTACGGCGTGGTCGGGTTGATGAAGAGCGTCGCGCTGGAACTGGCGCCGTACGGGATCCGCTGCAACTCGGTCAACCCCGGCGCGATCCTCACCGGTATGACCAACAACCAGGGCGCCTGGGACATGTTCGCCGGCCACGAGGGCGGCACCGAGCAGGAGATGCTCGAGAACGGCTACGGGTTCCACGCGCTGAAGGGCCACGGTTTCATGTCACCGCAGGTGATCGCCGACGCCGCCCTGTTCCTCAACTCCGCGCTGGCGAGCGCGGTCACCGGGGTGGCCCTGCCGGTCGACGCCGGCCACCTGCTCCTGCCGGGGATGAACCTCAACCCCGTCCGCGACTGACCAACCACCACCATCCGAGAGGGAGAACGTCATGGGAAAGCTCGAGGGCAAGGTCGCCTTCATCACCGGCGCCGCGCGCGGCCAGGGCCGCAGCCACGCCATCCGGCTCGCGGAGGAGGGGGCCGACATCATCGCGGTCGACCTCTGCGCGCAGATCGACACCGTGCCGTACCCGATGGCCACGCCCGAGGATCTCGAGCAGACCGTCAAGGAGGTCGAGGCCCTCGACCGTCGGATCTTCGCGCGGCCGGCCGACGTCCGTGACCGGGGAACGTTGCAGGCGGCGTACGACGCCGGGGTCGCCGAACTGGGCGCGGTCGACATCGTGCTCGCCAACGCGGGGATCGCGCCGATGTCGATGCACCCGAGGGCGCAGGAGTGGGACGACGTCGTCGCCACCAACCTCACCGGTGTCTACAACACCGTCGAGGTCGCGATCCACGACATGGCCGAGCGGGGCAGCGGCGGTGCGATCGTGCTGACCAGTTCGACCGCCGGCCTGCACGGCATCGGGGGCGACACCCCCGGCGGGCTCGGGTACACCGCGGCCAAGCACGGCGTGGTCGGACTCATGCGCGCGTACGCCAACAACTACGCCAAGCACAGCATCCGGGTGAACACCGTGCACCCCACGGGCGTCAACACCCCGATGGTCGTCAACGACGCCATGCAGGAGTTCCTGCAGAACGACCCGTCGATGAGCGAGGCCATGGCCAACGCGCTGCCGGTCCCGATGATCGAGGCCGTCGACATCTCCAACGCCATCGCCTGGCTGGTGTCCGACGACGCCCGCTACGTGACCGGTGTGACCCTGCCCGTCGACGCCGGGTTCTCGATCAAGAAGTGACGGCGACCGACACCCGCCCGTCGCTGGCCGACACCCGGGCGCGCATCGCAGCCCGGGTCGTCGGCCGCGACCGCGAACTCGACCTCGTCCTCGCCGCGGTGGCGGCCGGCCGCGACGTCGTCCTCGAGGGGCCGCCCGGCACGTCGAAGACCACGCTGTTGCGGGCCATCACCGCCGAGTGGGGCATCCCGCTGGTGTTCGTCGAGGGCAACGCCGACCTGACGCCGGCCAAGCTCCTCGGCCACCACAACCCGGCGCGGGTGCTGCGCGAGGACTACTCGGCCGACAACTTCGTCGACGGTCCGCTGCTGCAGGCGATGCGCGAGGGTGGGTTCCTCTACATCGAGGAGTTCAACCGGGCGCCGGAGGACACGCTCAACACCCTGCTGACGGCGATGGCCGACCGCACCGTGGACGTGCCGCGGGTCGGTCACGTCGCGGCGCGGCCGACCTTCCGGGTCATCGCCTCGATGAACCCGTTCGACAACGTCGGCACGACCCGGCTCTCCACCTCGGTGCACGACCGCCTGTGCCGGCTCGCGATCACCTACCAGGACGCCGCGGCCGAGGTCGGCATCGTCGAACTGCGCGCTCCGCTCGAGGATTCCGGGCTGCCGGCCGAGCTGGTCGGATCGTTGCAGGAGGACTCGGTCGTCGTCACCCGGGCCACACGGGAGCACCCCGACGTGCGCCAGGGCAGCAGCGTGCGCGGCGCCATCGACCTGACACTCGTCGCCGCGCAACTGTTCGCCCTGCGCGGCATCGACACGACGGGCGATCCCGCCGAACGCAGCGACGACGGCCCCCGGCGGCGGTACGCCGAGACGGTCTTCGACGCCATGATCGTCGCGCTCTCGGGTCGGATCCACCTCGACGAAGCGGTCGAGTCGACCCCGGAGCGGGTGCTGCGCGAGATCTGGGAGGACCGGTTCATCCTCGACCCCGCCGCGGCCGCCCCGGGTTGAAGGACGATCGAGGCCGACTCGCCCGTCTCGCGTCGACGTGAGCGGGCGCGGCCGCGGGCCTCGACGAAACCCCTGCGCCGCAAGCCCAAACAGCTCACGGAGGAGCCCGCGCTCTACCAACCGACGGCGAGCGCCGGCGGCACGGTGCTGCGCGCCGGCGGGCCGCGGGGCCGCAACCGGGGTCCGGCCCGGCCGGGCTCGGCCGCACCCGGGCTCACCGACGAGCAGGGCGAACTGCTCGAGACCGTGCCGCTGGACGACGTCCTCGACCGCGAGACCCTCGCGCGGGCGCGGCAGATCGCGGCCCGGCTCTCGATCACCCGGCCGCGCCGCGACCTCACGGCCCGGCGCGGCATCGGCGAGCTCGCGAGCGTGCGCTACGCCGGCGGCTCCGACGACATCGACCTCGACGCCACGCTGGAGAAGCTGGTCGAGCACCCGGTGCCCGAGGACGACGACATCGTGGTGCGGGAACGGATCCGCACCCGGCGGTCGGTGGTCCTGGCTGTCGACGTCTCGGGCTCGATGCGCGGCGAGCGGGTGCGCACGGCCGCGGCGACCGTCGGCGCGCTGGCGTCCGAACTGGTCTCCGACGACCTCGCGGTCGTCGCGTTCTGGTCCGACGCCGCGGTGGTCGCGCCGCTCGGGCCGACCCGTTCACCGGAACGGCTGCTCGACACGCTGCTGCGGATCCCCGCGCGGGGGCTCACCAACGTCGCGTTCCCGTTGCAGACCGCCCGGCGCGAACTCGCCCGCATCCCGGCCCGCGACGCCCGGGTGCTGCTGCTGTCGGACTGCCTGCACAACGCCGGCCCCGACCCCCGACCCGCCGCGGCGCAACTCGCCCGCCTGGACGTCCTGCTCGACACCTCCGGCGAACACGACCTCGACCTGGCCCGCGACCTCGCCCGCGCCGGCCGCGGCGGCCTCGCGACCGTCCACACCCACCGCGACGTCGCCCCCGCCCTGCGTCGCCTCTTCGCCTGACCCGCGACGTCCGACGCCTGACGCCTGACACCCGGCGCCCGACCTCGCACCTCCCAGATGTGGTGAGTGGGCACCTTCCCCCGTGAGTGGTCAGAGAATTCCGCCCACTCGACGGAGGAGGTGACCACTCACCAGGTGCCGCGGGCCGGACGGGAGCGGTGTCAGGTCAGCGGGAGGTGGAGGTCGCGGTGCTCGAGGCCGGTGGCGGCCTCGACGTAGACCTGTCGCGGGTCGCCGTCCGGGTACCGGTCGCGCCAGCCCTCCCGGTGCCAGAAGCCCTCGGCCGTCTCGCGGGCGTGACACCACAGCAGCGCGGCGCCGGCGGCGCGGGCGACTCCGACCGCGTGCGCCAGCACCGCCCGGCCGACACCCCGGCCCTGCGACGCGGGGTCGACGGCCATGCTGCGCAGGATCCAGGCGGGTTGTTCGGGCCGCCAGTCGCACGGCTCGGCGAACACCAGGCACGCGCCGAGCAGGGCACCGTCGTCGTCGAACGCGGCGATGTGGACGGCGTCGGGCCGGTCGTCGCCGGGAAGGGCGATCCCCGGATCCTGGCCGCCCCGCAACACGATCCGCCGCAGTTCCCGGGTCGAGGCCCCGTCCACCGTCGTCACGCGCACGGCCCCACCGTAGGTTCGACGGCATGGAGAAGCGCAACGCGTCCCGTCTCGACCGGCCCGTCTCGGTCGTCGGCCTCGGCACCTGGCAGCTCGGCGCGGACTGGGGTGAGGTCAGCGAGTCCGACGCCACGGCGATCCTGCAGGCGGCGGTCGACGCCGGCGTGACCGTGTTCGACACCGCCGACGTCTACGGCGACGGCCGCAGCGAGTCGCTCATCGGCGCGTTCACGAAGGACCGCGACGACGTCACGGTGTTCACCAAGATGGGCCGCCGCGAGGCGCAGACGCTCGACAACTACAGCGCCGACAACTTCCGGGCGTGGAACGACCGCTCGCGGGCGAACCTCGGCGTCGACACCCTCGACCTGGTCCAACTCCACTGCCCGCCCGACGACGTCTACGCCAGCGACGCCGTGTTCGACACCCTCGACGAGTTCGTCGCCGAGGGCCGTGTCGCCCGGTACGGCGTCAGTGTCGAGACGTGTGCCCAGGCGCTGACGGCCATCGCCCGGCCGCACGTCGCGAGCGTGCAGATCATCCTCAACGCGTTCCGTATGAAGCCGCTCGACGAGGTGCTGCCCGCCGCGGCCGAGGGGGGTGTCGCGATCATCGCCCGCGTGCCGCTCGCGTCCGGGCTGCTCTCGGGCCGCTTCGGCCACGACACCACCTTCGGCGCCGACGACCACCGGCAGTACAACCGCAACGGCGAGGCGTTCGACGTCGGCGAGACCTTCGCCGGCGTCCCCTTCGACGTCGGGGTCGACGCCGCCCAGCGCTTCGCCGGCCTCGCCCGCGACCTCGGCGTCGAGCCTGCCGCGCTGGCGTTGCGGTGGATCATCGACCAGCCGGGTGTCACGACCGTCATCCCCGGCGCGAGTTCGGTGCGCCAGGCCGAGGCCAACGCCGCCGCGGCCGCCCTCGAACCGTTGGACACAGCAACACTCGACGCCATCCGCGCCCTTTACGACGAGCAGATCCGCCCGCTGGTCCACGACCGCTGGTGACGGGTCAGCCCATCCCGATGCGGATCACGGGGTGGGCGGCAGGATCCAGCCAGCGCAGGATCGCCACGACGGTGGCGCGGGGCACGGCCACGCACCCGGCCGTCGGGCGACCGTTCGTGACGTGCAGGAAGAAGCCGGACCCCGCACCCGGTGTGCGCGCGGTGTTGTGGTCGATGACCACGGCCGCGTCGTACACCGCACCCGCCCGGTAGAGGTTCTCGCTCGCTCCGCCCGGAGAGGTCGAGCGGCGCACGTGCAGGTTGTAGGTGGGGCTCGCCGGGTTCTCGTCCCACCAGTCGAGGGTGTCGGTGGTGAACCACGACAGCCGCGTGCCGGGGTTCGCGATCCGACCGAACGAGCGCGTGAGCGTGAAGGTGCCGGCCGGGGTGCGGGTCGACCCCTCCGACGCGGCACCGACACCGGCGGCGCCCACGAATCCCGTGACGCCGCCGATGCTGTTGACCCACCCTGACGGCGTCTTGGACCACCCCGAGACGGTGGCGGTGGTGGCCGTCGAGGCGCCGGCGACCACCGACACCACCTGGGTGGCCGAGCCGGTGTAGCCGAGGGGTGGAGCGGCCCGGCGGGCGGTGCGGGTCTGCCACGCCGTGCGCGAACCCGCGGTCAGCACGAGGTTCCCGTCGCTCTGCACCGTGAGCCGCACGCCGGATCCGGCGCCGGCCGTCCCTGTCGTCCAGAGCGCCGCCCCCGCGGGGGAGCGGATGACCACGTTGCCGTCGGACTGCACGAACGTCTCGTTGCGCCCGCCGACCGTCCGGCTCGACCACAGCGGTCCTTCCGGTGCCCGCAACACCAGGTTGCCGTCGGTCTGTTGGGTCAGGGCGAAGCGGCCGTCGGGGGAGCGCAGGGCGGTGCCGGGCGTCAGGACGTTGTTCACGACGGCCGTGTTCGATCCCGGAGCGGGCGGCGTCCACGCCGCGCGGGCGGGGACGGCGGTCACGAACCCGGCGCCGACCACGGCGGTGCAGGCGGTGAGCAGGACGCGACGACGGGGGAGGGACGACACCGGTCGAGTCTCGTCTCTCGCGGTTCAGCCCGCGCGGCGACGGCCCCCGCGGGCCCGCAGGTAGTCCGACACCACGTACTCGCCGAGCCGGCCGGACTTCGGGGAGAAGACCCGCCCGCCGTTGCGGCGACCGACCTCCTCCATGAAGTCGATCAGGCGCGGTTCGTCGTCGAGCATGAAGACGTTGATGGTCGCGCCCCGCCGCGTGCACCGTTCGACCTCGGCCAGGGTGGCGACGATCGTCTCGTGCGTGGGTGGCCACATGAAGTCGGCGTAGCCGTCGGCGGTCAGGTGCGCGGTGGGCTCACCGTCGGTGATCACCATGATGACCGGCTCGCTGTTGCGGTGGGCGTCGAGGTGACGCCGCGCCAGCATCAGCCCGTGCTGCAGGTTCGTGCCCTGCACGCTGCTCCAGTCGTGGCTGACCAACGCGTTCGGCGTCATCACGCGGGCGTAGTCGCTGAACCCGATGATCTCGATGGCGTCCTGCGGGTACTTGGTCGTGATCAGCGAGTGCAGCGCGAGCGCGGTGGTCTTGGCCTCGCCCCACGTGCTGCGCAACTCCATCGAGTACGACATGTCGACCAGCAGCGCCACGGCCGCCGACGAACGGCGTTCGGTCTCGGCGACCTCGAAGTCGTCCGGGCCGAGCTTCACCCGGCCGGTGAACCCCTCCCCGACACTGCGCAGCACACCGTTGCGCACGGTGCGCACGACGTCGAGCGGCTGCTCGTCGCCGAACTGCCAGGCCCGGCTCGCACCGGTGATCTCGCCCGCGGCGCCGGCGTCGCGGACGTCGTGGCCACCCCGCCCGCGCGACTCCAGCACCGAGAACACCCGCTTCAGCGCGGTCGACCCGAGGCGGCGCAGCGCCTTCGGTGACAGCTCCAGGCCGTCGCCGCCGCGCTGCAGGTACCCCTGCCGCTGCAGTTCCTTCTCGATGCGACGCAACGCCTGCAGGTCGTCGACCGCGGCGCGTCCGAGGGCCCGTTCGATGGCCTCCTCGTCGACGTCGTCGAGCGACGCTCCGGGATAGTCCTGCCCCAGTGCATCATGCAACGATTCCAGATCGGCCAGTTCTGCCAGGGCTTCCGTGGCGTCGGAGTACCCCATGGGCTGGCTGCCCTCGCCGGGGTTCATGCGCTCGCCGCCGCCCCAGCGCAGATCGGGCCGGGCCGACCGGAGCGCACCCTGTAGCCGTGCCATCTCGTCGGCGAGACCCGCCTGACCCATGGCCTGCTCCATGAGCGAGCCGAGTTCGGCGCGCTGCTCGGCCGAGAGCGAGTTCATCAGCCGCGACGCCGCTGCCGACCGCCGGGCGAGGGAGTCGACCAGTTCCTCGAGGTTGCCCGGCTGCTCCGGGAAGAACTCGCCGTGCTCGGCCATGAACTTCTCGAAGTCGTCCTGGGTGTGCTCGCCGCGGGCGTCGGCGTCGAGCATGTCGTTCAGGTCGCTCATCATCTGCCGGATGCGCTCGAGATCCTCGGGACGCGCGCCCTGCATGGCCTGCTTCATGCCCTCGAACTGGGCGTCGAGGACCTCCTCGCGCAGCAGGTCCTGGATCTTCTCGTAGTCGGCGCGGGCTTCGTCGCTGCGCCACGGGTACTCCGACAGCGCGCGCACCGCCCGTGCGGTGTCGTCGGGCAGGGTCGCCAGCTCGGCCTCGGCCATGCGCGCGGCGTCGGACGGGTCGGGGAACAGCTCACGGCGCTCGGCCTCGAGCGCGTTCTCCAGCAACTGCTTGACCTGCTGCAGCGTGCCGTCGAGTTCCCCGCGCTTGCGCAGTTCGCGCGCCCGCTTGCGGGCCTGGGCGCGCAACGCGTCGAGCCCCCGACGCCCGTCGGCCCCGCGCCGCATCAACCGCTCCAGCGCGTCCCGCGGTGACGACCCGGACAGCACGTCGTCACCGATCTGGTCCAGGGCCTCGCGGATGTCGAACGGCGCCTCGAGCGGGTCGGGCCCGCCCGCCCACGCGCCGTAGCGGATCGTCATCGGCCGTAGACCGTGCGGTCGCCGCTGCTGTCCTTCGCCAGACGCTTGTTGAGGTAGAGGCCCTCGAGGGCGAACTCGACGACCGAGGCGGCGACGCCGACCGCGGCCGGGCCTTCGCCCGCGTTGCCGGGCTCGACCCGGTCGAGCAGCGTGGACAGCAACGGGACACTGCCGATCTGCTCGAGGAACTTGTCGGCCGAGACGACCTCGCCGGACTCGATGAGCAGGCCGCCGTCGAACTTCTCCTGCAGCGGCCGCAGGTCGACGCCGGCGAGGCGGGCGCGGAACGTCTCCGCCGTCGCCCGACGCAGCAGGTGGGCGAGGACCTCGTACTCGCGACCCTCGGAACCGCCGTCGTTGTCGTCGAACTCGATCTTGCCGCGCGAGGCGGTCAACACCGTGGGGAGGTCGACCACGCGGGCGACGGCCACGGGCTCGCCCGCGATGGCGGCCCGGCGCACGGCCGAGGCCGCGACGGTCTCCATCGCGGCGATCGCGAAGCGGGCGGAGACGCCGGAGCGCTGGTCGACCTGAGGGGCCTCGCGCACGGCCCGGGCGAACCGCCCGACGATCTCGAGCAGGTGACCGGGAACGAGCGGCGCGGCCTGCGAGGAGTCGTCCCACAGCACCGCCGCCTCCTGGGCGATGAGCCGCAGCTCGTCGCCGAGTTCGAGCGGGTAGTGGGTGCGGACCTCGGTGCCGAAGCGGTCCTTCAGCGGCGTGATGATGCGGCCGCGGTTGGTGTAGTCCTCGGGGTTGGCGCTCGCGACCAGCAGCAGGTCGAGCGGGAGCCGCAGCTGGTAGCCGCGGACCTGGATGTCGCGTTCCTCGAGCACGTTGAGCAGCGAGACCTGGATGCGCTCGGCGAGGTCGGGCAACTCGTTGACGGCGAAGATCCCGCGGTTGGTGCGGGGGACCAGGCCGTAGTGCACGGTCTCGGGGTCACCGAGGGTGCGGCCCTCGGCGACCTTGATCGGGTCGATGTCACCGATGAGGTCGCCGACGCTGGTGTCGGGGGTCGCGAGCTTCTCCCCGTAGCGGTCGGAGCGGTGCTTCCAGCCGATCGGCAGGGCGTCGCCGAGTTCGGCCGCGCGCCGGATCGAGGCGGCGGTGACCGGCAGCTCCGGGTGCTCCGACAGCTCGGAGCCCTCGATGACCGGCGTCCACTCGTCGAGCAGGCCGACCAGGGTGCGGATGAGGCGGGTCTTGCCCTGACCGCGCTCACCCAGCAGGACGATGTCGTGGCCCGCGAGCAGGGCCCGCTCGATCTCGGGCGTCACGGTGTCCTCGAACCCGACGATGCCGGGGAGGGTCGGCTCGCCGGCCGCGAGGCGGGCCAGCAGGTTCTCGCGGATCTCGTTCTTGACGCTGCGCGGCGCCGCCTGGGGCAAGCCGCTCGCGCGGAGCTCGCCGAGGGTCGTGGGGGTGGGCTGGCCGGTGGCCGGTGCTGTCACCCTCACCACGCTACGACGCGGTTGGTGACGGCGAGGTGACGATTCCGGACGTGGTCGTCGCTGTTCGCCGCGCGGGGAATCGGGAACACGGCCGTCCGGCGAGCCGCTGTGCCCGAGGCCCGCCGGCGTGACGCAGACTCGGTCCCCGTGCCCGCCCACCTCCCCGGCAGCGTCGTCGCCTTCCGGTACCTCTACCCCGATGGTCGGGTGCAGGCCGTGCTGCCCCTGCGCACCGTCGCCGACGACGGCGAGACGTACGTCGGCTGGACACCGCCCGGCACCGAGATCCGCTACTGGGCGACGGCCGACGGCGCCGACCCGCGGACCGTGCCGATCGACCGACGGTTCCGGCAGCCGCTGACCACCGCGAGCCGGGTCTGGCGGGGCACCGGCGCACTGCGGGTGATCCCCCGTTCGGCGAGCTTCCACGTCATCCACTTCTGGGACGACGAGCGCCGGTTCCACGAGTGGTACGTCAACCTCGAGACCCCCAAGGTCGAGCACGACGACCTGCTCGACACCGTCGACTCCCACCTGGACCTCATCGTCTTCGCCGACGGCTCGCTCCGCTGGAAGGACGAGGACGAGGCCGACGCCGCGATCGCCGCCGGGGCGATGGAGCAGCGGGTGCTCGACGAGGCGTGGGTGACCGGCCGGGCGGTCGAGGCGCTGCTGCCGACCTGGCCCGCCCCCATCGGCGACTGGCGCGACTTCACGCCCTCCGCCGCCCAGCAGGAACCGATCCCCTTCGACCCCCGCTGGCTGGTCGTGAAAAGTTGATCAAGGAGCTGTGGTCGTGCGACACGCCGGTTGCAGCGACCACAGCTCCTTGATCAACTTCTCGGGGGGTAGGGGTCAGACGGTGGCGAGGGCGGCGTCGGCCTCGAGTTCGAGGTCGGTGTCGGCGGCCGGGGCGGGGACGCTGCGCAGCGCCAGCCAGGCGGCGACGCCGCCGACCGCGACCAGGGCGGCGGAGACGAGCAGGCCGAGGCGGTAGCCGGAGAGGAACGCCTCCATCGGCAGCGCGCCGCCGCGTGTGGCGGCCGACTCCCGCGCGGCGAGGATCGCGCCGATGACGGTGATCCCGAGCAGGCCCGCGACCTCGCGGGAGGCGTTGAACAGTCCGGACGCCACCCCCGCCTGGGCGGACGGCATGATCCCGACGACCGTCGCGGTGAGCGGGGTGGTGAGGCCGCCGCCGATGCCGATCACCACGAAGGACGGCATGAGCTGCAGGTAGCTGGCGTCGTCGCCGAGCAGGGCGATGGTCCCGATGCCGACGGCCATGAGCACCATGCCGGCCGCGACCGACCGGTGGGCGCCGACCGCCCGCGCCACCCGCTCGGACACGATCGCCCCGATCACCATGACGGTGGCCATCGGCAGGAAGGCGAGACCGGCCTCGGTGGGGCTGAAGCCGAGCGCCTGCTGCAGGTAGATCGATGTGAAGAAGTAGATGCCGAACAGGCCGAACGCCCACAGCATCAACGCGATCGTGCCGCCGCTGAAGGCGCGGATCCGGAACAGCGGCAGCGAGACCATCGGGTCCTGCGCGCGCTGCTCGATCGCGACGAACACCGCGCCGGCGACGGCCGCGACGCCGAACGCGGCGAGGATGGCCACGGACGTCCACCCGCGCGACGCCCCCTCGATGAGCGCCCAGGTCAGCGCGGTGAGACCGACGGCCGAGGTGGCGATCCCGGGCACGTCGAGACGCTTGCGGACCACGTCACGGGACTCGCTGATCGCCCACGCGCCGAGGGCGAACACGGCGACGCCGACCGGCGCGTTGATCTCGAAGATCCAGCCCCACGAGGCGTGCTGCGACAACACACCGCCCAGCAGCGGCCCGACAGCGAGCGCGAGCGCGCCGACCCCGGCCCAGATGCCGATGGCCTGCGTGCGTTCCCGCGGGTCCGGGTAGGCGTGGCTGATGATCGCGAGCGTCGTCGGGGTGACGAGGGCGGCGCCCAGGCCCTGGACGGCACGGGCCGCGATGAGCACCTCGACCGATCCGGCGATCCCGGCGACGACGGAGGCCGCGGTGAAGATCCCGAGGCCGACGAGGAACAGACGCCGACGGCCGAAGGCGTCGGCGAGGCGTCCGCCGGCGAGCAGGAGGCCCGCGAACACCAGGATGTACGCGCTCACCACCCACTCCAGCCCGGCCGTCGTCAGGCCGAGGTCGCGCTGGATGGCGGGGATCGCCACGTTGACGATGTTGTTGTCGAGATAGGTCATGAACGTCGCGAGGGCGACGGCGAGCAACGCCCAGGGGCGGCGCCCGACGGTGGTGGGAACGGTCACGGGAGGTCTCCTCTACGGTGCACATGTACGGCGTACATCTACGTCGTACAGTCTGACACCATACGGTGTACAGTTGTCAACCGTGAGTCCGACCAAGACCGCCGCCCGGCCCGCGTTGTCCCGAGAGGTCGTCGCCGACCGGGCCGTCGCGCTCGCCGACTCCGAAGGCCTCGACGCCGTCACCATCCGTCGTCTCGCCACCGAACTCGGCGTGACCCCGATGGCCCTCTACTGGCACTTCCGCACGAAGGAGGACCTGCTCGCGGGCCTCGGCGACCGCGTCCTCGACGGCGTCGAGATCCCCGAGCGCACCGGGGAGTGGGACACCGACCTCCGCGCCGGGTTGGTCGCGTTGCTCGTGGCCATGCGGCCACACCCGGCGCTCGCCGAGCTGGTCGCGAACCAGGTGATGCTGCACCCGAAGGGCCTCGCCCTCACCGAACTCGCGCTCGCGACCCTCTCCGACGCCGGGCTCGAACCCGAGCCCGCGGCGTGGTTCGCCATGCAGGCGCTGCGCACCGTGCTGGCACTGGTCACCGGCGACCCGGTGGTCGACAGCGAGATGTCCGAAGCGGCGCGTGAGACTCACCAGCGCACCAAGATGGCCCGGATCGCGTCGCTGTCACCGAAGGAGTTCCCGGCGCTCACGGCGCACGCCGAAGCCATGGCCTACTGCTCCGACGTCGACCTGTTCATCGACCTCGGCGTGGACCACTACATCGAGGGTGTCAGGGGTCTGGCCTCGCGCGCCTGACGTCGACCGGTGCCGTGCACGCAGGTGCATGATGCAACGGTCGTCCCACATCAGGTGGCGTGGAGTGCGGCCCCCAGCCGTCGCAGACCGTCCGACACCTCGTCGAGGTCGTCCGGATCTGCCGTCAACAGCTGCGCGGCGACGTGCGAAGCGCCCGCGTCGAGGTGGGCCGTCAGCTGCGCCGCGACCTCGGCGTCGGTGCCGTGCGCCACGACGGCATCGACGAGGGTGTCGGTGCCCGGCGAGGCGGTGTCGGCCTCGGTGAACCCCAGCCGGTGCAGGTTGGAGACGTAGTTGCTCAGCCCGAGGTAGAAGTCCACGGTCCTGCGCCCGATCTCTCGAGCCCGCTCGGGATCGGTGTCGAGGACGACCTTGTGCTCGGGAGCGAGGACCGGGCCGTCGCCGAGGATCTCGCGGGCCGAACGGGTGTGTTCGGGAGTTGTCAGGTACGGGTGCGCACCGGCTGTCCGGTCACGTGAGAGCCGCAGCACCCGCGGGCCCAGCGCCGCGAGGACGAGCTGTTCGCGCGGGACCCCGGCGGCGAGCAGGTCGTCGACGTAGGAGGACAGGGTGTCGAACGGCGAGCGGTACTCCTGCGTCGCCTCGGGGTGGCCCACGCCGACGCCGAGCACGAACCGGCCCGGGTGAGCGGCCTCGACGCGGTGGAACGACGCTGCCGCCTCGGCCGGGTCGCTCGCCCACACGTTGACGATGCCGGTGGCGACCGCGAGGGAGGTGGTGGCGGCCAGCATCTGCTCGACGACGCGGAGGTCGGCGCTGGGCGAGCCGCCGACCCACAACGTGCCGAAGCCCGCCGCCTCGATCGTGACGGCGAGTTCGGGGGTGAGCCCCGCCTCGCCGCGCCAGACGCCGTACCTGCCCAGTTCCGGTGTTTCGGTCATGATGCCGGTCTACCCCGGCAACGCCCGCGGATCCGGCCGCGCGGCACGGCTCACGTGGGTCCGGTCACGGGATAAGGTCACGGCGCCCGCACCGCCGTGAGAGGACCACCCATGCCCGACATCGCCCGCGACGCTCTCGCCCGTGTCGACCTCTTCGCGGGGTTGTCGCCCCGGAACCTGAAGAAGCTCGCCGCGGTGAGTCGGGAGACCACGCACCGACCGGGCTCCGAGGTCGCGGCCGAGGGACGCGGGGCGCTCGCGTTCCACGCCATCGTCGAGGGCGCGGCGACGGTGACGGTCGGCGGCCGGCAGGTCCGGACCCTCGGCCCCGGCGACTACTTCGGCGAGATCAGCCTCATCGACGGCGAACCCCGCTCGGCCACGGTCACCGTGACCGGCGACGGCCCGCTGCACACCGTCGCGATCGGCAAGACGCCGTTCTCCACGCTGATCGAGTCCGAACCCTCGATCGCCAAGGCTCTCCTGGTCCGCCTGTGCGGCCGGTTGCGGGCCGTCGAAGCCAGCCGCTGACGCTCCTCCCCGGTGGCCGCCTCCCGCTACGGCGAGCTGCTGCGGCAGCGCCGGTTCGTCGCGCTCTCGACGGCGATGCTCGTCGACAACGCCGCGAGCTGGGCGTTCAACACCGTGTTCGCCTTCATCGTCTTCGACCGGACCGGGTCGATCACCTGGATCTCGGTCGCGGTGGCCGCCCGGTGGGTGCCGGCGCTGTTGCTCGGGCCGTTCGCCGGCCTGCTCGGCGACCGCTACGAACGCGTGCGGGTGCTCGTGACGTCGGCGGCGCTCAGCGCGGTCGTCATGGCCGTGCTCGCCGTGCTCGTCGGGCTGAGCGCCCCCATCGGCGTGCTGGTCGTCGTGAGCGCCGTCCAGGCGTTGTGTGCGACCCCGTACGAGCCGGCGGTGCAGGGCATCGTCCCCGACCTCGTGCCGGAGCGGTCGCTCGCCGCGGCCAACGGCTACCTCGAGGTGCTGCGCAACGGGGCGGTGGTCATCGGACCGCTCGTCGGCACGCTGTTCCTCGTGGTCGACGAACCGGCCGTCGCAGTCGCGGTCAACGCCGTGTCCTACCTCGTCCCGCTCACCGTCGCGCTCCGGCTCGGGGTCCGTTCGCGCCCCGACGCTGCCGCGCCGTCCGCCGGCGTGTTCGACGAGCTCAGGGCCGGGGCGGCGGCGCTGCTCGGCGAGCGGACGGCCTTCGTGCTGGTGCTGGCCTGCGTCGTCGACACCGCCATCGCCGGCGTCGTCACCGTGTTGTCGGTGCCGATCTCGGTCGCCGTCGGGACGGGTTCCGACCACTACGGGTACCTGCTCGTGGCGAGCTCGCTCGGGTCGATCCTCGCGGCGGGCCTCGCCACCCGCCTCGCCGCACGGAAGGCCCTCGCCGCGGTCATCGCGGTGAGCCTGGTGGTGCAGGGTTCACCGGTCCTGCTCATCGTGGCGTTCCCTGAGCCGTGGGTGGCGTTCCTCGCGCTGCTGGTCAGCGGCGCCGCGATGCTCGTCGTCGACATCCTCGCCGTCACGGCGCTGCAACGGGACCTGCCTCGTGAGTACCTCTCACGGGTCTTCGGCCTGTTCGACACCCTGCTGTTCGGAGCGCTGGTCGCCGTCACCGCGGTCGCCGGTGTGCTCGCCGAACAGTTCGGACTCGACACCATGCTCGAGGTGCTCGGCATCGGTGTGCCTGTCCTCGTGCTTCTCGCCCTCCCGACCCTGATCGCCTCCGACCGTCGCACGGCGGCCGTGGCCGCGGCCCTCGCCCCGGTGGTCGACCTGCTCGAGGAACTCGACCTGTTCGACGGCGCCGACCGGGCGGTCCTCGAACGCGTCGCGGCGGCGGCCGAACGGGTCGAGCTCCCGGCCGGGCGCGAGCTCATCCGCGAGGGAGATCCGGCCGACGATCTCTGGCTGCTCGCCGCGGGGGAGCTCGCCGTCAGCGCGACGACGACGGGTGCGTTGCCACCGGTCACCGCGCCGGGCTACGTCGGCGAGATCGGGTTGCTGCACGAGCGCCCCCGCAGCGCCACCGTCACGACCGTTGCACCCTGCACGATGTACCGGGTGGCCGGGGCCGACTTCCTCGCCGCGGTCACCGAGAACGCCGCCAGCTCGTCACTCACCCGGTTGTCCGGCGTCCGTCTCGCCCGCACCCCTGCGGTGGCCTGACGGTTCAACGGCGCGCGTTGCCTGCGACCGCGCGCAGAACGGCCTTGACCTCGTACGGTGTCAGTTCCGGGTGCTTGGACAGCAGCCGCGCGATCAACCCCGTGACGTGGGGCGCGGCGAACGAGTTGCCGGTCGACACGATGGTCCCGCCGCCCGCCCACGCGACGTCGACGTCGATGCCGGGCGCACCGAAGTCCGCCGGCGGCGAGGGGTTCGCGAACACGGTGAACGGATCGCCCGATGGCGCCGCGGCCACGGACACCACGCTCGCGAACTGTCCGGGGTAGGTCTCGGCTGGCACGTTGTTCATCGCGCAGACGATCACCGCGCCCGCGAAGTACGCGGCGTCGGCGACCTCGTGGAACAGGCCGTAGAAGTCGCGTCTCCCCGTCGACAGCGACAGGTTCAGCACGCGGGCGCCGTGGTCGACCGCCCACCGCAGACCCTCGGCGAAGACCTGCCCCTTGCCGGTCAGGCGCTCACCGAGCACCCGCACGCTCATGATCTCGGCCTCGGGTGCGGCCCTCCGGATGATGTCGGCGCACGCGGTGCCGTGACCGAACAGGTCGCCGTGCGGGCCGGGTTCCACCACCGGCCGTTGCTCCTCCCGGTCCCAGCGCAGCGCCGCGCCCGGGTGCGACGGACCGCCGACGCGGGGGTGGTCGAGGTCGATGCCACTGTCGACGACCGCGACGCGCACGCCGGCGCCGGTGGCGCCGTCGAAGGCCCACGCCGCGTCGACCCCGGGCAGACCCGTGCGGACCGGGCGCACCGCGTCCGGCTGGAAGGGTTCGGCGTACGCCGGCACGAGCACGGCGGCCATCACGCCGTCCGGGGACGGAGGAACTCCCGCAGCACGCGCGCGGCGAGGTCGGCGTCGGCCGGCGAGCGGCCGGCGAGTTCGGCCAGCAGCCGGGCCACCGCCCGGGTACCCGCGGCGGAGTCGGCGGCGGGCCGGGCCAACGCGGCCCGGGCGGCCTCGGCGAGCGGGGTGCC
>NZ_JBTJEQ010000058.1:0-28760 GCF_054456675.1 Jatrophihabitans sp. YIM 134969 | reverse complement strand
GGCAAGGCGCCCGCGGCGGGCTCGCTGCCCGACGGCGCCGACGGCCGGACCGCCGGCGCCGGCAAGCTCGACCCGGCGCAGGAGCGCCGCATCGACGCGCTGCTCGCGCGCATGACGACGGCCGAGAAGTTCGGCCAGATGACCCTGACGAACACACCCGACAGCGCCGAGACCGAACTGGCCGAGAAGAGTGGACTCGGGGGCGTGTTCTCGGTGGTCGGCGCGGCCGAGCTCAACCGGCTGCAGAAGATCGCGGTGGAGCAGACCCGTCTGAAGATCCCGCTGATCTTCGGGCTCGACGTCATCCACGGCTACACCACGAACTTCCCCATCCCGCTGGCGCAGGCGAGCAGCTGGGACCCGGGTGTCGGCAACACCGACGCCACGCTCTCGGCCGCCGAGGCGCGGCGCAGCGGCATCCACTGGACCTACGCCCCGATGATGGACGTCAGCCACGAGCCACGCTGGGGCCGGATCGCCGAGGGCAGCGGCGAGGACCCCTACCTGGTCAGCCAGTTCGCGGTGGGCAAGGTGCAGGGCTACCAGGGCTCGGACTACTCCGCGGCCGACCGGCTCGCCGCCTGCGCCAAGCACTTCGTCGCCTACGGCCAGCCCGAGGGCGGCCGTGACTACAACACCGTCGACGTGTCGATCCAGCGGCTGCACAACACCTACCTGCCGCCGTTCCTCGCGTCGGTGCGGGCGGGCGTGGCCACCGCGATGGCCTCGTTCAACACCGTGAGCGGGGTCCCGGCGCACGGCAACACCTACGTCCTGCGCGACGTGCTCAAGGGCACCTACGCCTTCGACGGGTTCGTGGTCAGCGACTACACGGGCATCCAGGAGCTCATCCCCCACGGCCTGGTCGGCAACGGCCGCAGCGCCGGTCGCGCGGGCATCACCGCCGGCGTCGACATGGAGATGGTGAGCACCAACTACCGGCTCTACGGCCCGGCCCTGCTGGCGTCCGGCCAGATCACGATGGCGGAGGTGGACGACGCCGTCCGCCGGTTGCTGCGGATCAAGCTGCGGCTCGGCCTGTTCGAGAACCCGTACACCGACGCGACCCGCGAGGTGACCTCGGTGTCGTCGGCGAACCGGGCCGCGGCCCGTCGCCTCGGCGCCCGGTCGATGGTGCTGCTGAAGAACGACGCCGTCGACGGCACGCCGCTGCTCCCGGTCCCGGGCGGCACCAAGCGGATCGCGCTCATCGGTCCGCTCGCCCGCGCGACGTACGACCTCAACGGCACCTGGTCCGGGCTCGGCACCGGCGCCGGCACCACACCGCCGGTGACGGTCGAGAAGGGGCTGAAGGACGCCGGAAAGACGGTGGTGTACCGCCAGGGCAGCAACGTCGACGACACCGACACCTCGATGATCGCGGACGCGGTCAGCGCCGCACGCGGTGCGGACCTCGCCGTCCTCGTCGTCGGCGAGACCGCGGACATGAGCGGCGAGGCCGCGGCCCGCTCGATGATCGGCCTGCCAGGCGTGCAACTCCAGCTCGTCCAGCAGGTGGCGGCGGCCCAGCCGAACACCGTGGTGGTCCTGGTCAACGGCCGGCCGCTCACGCTGACCGAGGTGGCGGCCGCGGTCCCCGCGATCGTCGAGGCCTGGGCGCCCGGCGTCGAGGCCGGGCACGCGGTGGCCGACGTCCTCACCGGCGCGGTCAACCCCGGCGGCAAGCTGCCGGTGTCGTTCCCGCGGCAGGTCGGGCAGGTGCCGATCTACTACAACCACGAGAACACCGGCCGTCCGTACGACCCGGACAACAAGTACACGAGCAAGTACCTCGACCTGCCCGACGGCCCGCTGTTCGCCTTCGGGTACGGGCTCTCGTACACGTCGTTCGAGCTGTCGAACCTGCGGCTGTCCACCCCGTCGCTCGCGACCCGCAACGGCACCCTCGACGTGACGGTCGACGTCCGCAACATCGGGGGTCGGGCGGGTGACGAGGTCGTCCAGCTCTACATCCACGACCCGGTGGCCTCGATCGTGCAGCCGGTCCGCCGGCTGCGTGGCTTCCAACGGGTGACCCTCGCCCGCGGGGCGACCCAGACGGTCACGTTCCGGATGACGCCGAACGACGTCGGGTTCTACGACAACGACGCGAAGTTCCTGGTGGAGAAGGGCGAGATCGAGCTCTACGTCGGGCGCAGCTCCGACGACGCCGACTCCCTCACGGCCACCATCCAGGTGGTCTGAGCCCGGCACGACGACGGCCCCGGTCGTCCTCCTCGCGGAGGACGGCCGGGGCCGTCGGGGTCGAGCGCGGTGTTCGGAGCCGGTGCTCAGCCGCAGAAGCTGTTGCCGCAGGCGCAGCCGCCCGAGGCGTTCGGGTTGTCGATCGTGAAGCCCTGCTGCGAGATCGTGTCGGTGAAGTCGATGGTCGCGCCGCCCAGGTACGGGGCGCTCATCCGGTCGACGACGATCGGCACGCCGTGCGGCGCGAAGTGGACGTCACCGTCGAGCGCGCGCTCGTCGAAGAACAGCTGGTACTGCAGACCGGAGCAGCCGCCGGGCTGGACCGCGACGCGCAGACGCAGGTCGTCGCGACCTTCCTGGTCGAGCAGTTCACGCACCTTGCCGGCCGCGAACTCGGTGAGCTGCAGCGTGCCGGTCACGGTCTCGGAGGCGGTGGTCTCGATGGCCGTGGTGGCCTCGGTTGCGGTCACAGGTGGACTCCCTACAGATGCGGTCGCGTCGCGGCGGTCGGCCGCTGGTGGACGAGGTTCGACTGTACGCGCGTCAGGCGTCGCCGGGCGCGTGACGGGGCCAACGACGCACCGGGTGCCGGTTGTTCCCGGGCGTCGCCCAGGTGGGTGACACAGAGGGGTCACGCAGAGGGGTCGCCCAGACAGGTCGCACAGGGGGATCGCACGGAGGGGTCGCACAGAGGGGTCGCACAGGGGGGCAGCCCAGGCGGGCCCGGTATCCTCCCGGCGTGCCCCTGCTCCCACGACGCGGATCCGCCGCAGAGCCTGCCGCGCCCGTCGAGGAGGCCCCGGAACTCGAGCCCGGCGGCCGCAAGGGTCGTCCAACCCCGAAGCGCCGCGAGGCGGGCGGCGGCGCCCGCGGGCCCGCGGCCCCGCCGCCGCGCACCCGCAAGGAGGCCTACGCCTTCCAGAAGCAGCAGACCGCGAAGGCCAAGGCGGGCCCGGGCGCTGCCGGCGGCAAGCCGCAGTCGCGGGAGGCCTACCGCGAGGCCCTGCGCCGCGGCGACCCGGCGGCCCTGCCCAAGCGTGACCAGGGCGCGATCAAGGCCCTCGCCCGCGACTACGTCGACAGCCGGGTCATGCTGTCGAACTTCCTGCTGCTGGCCTTCGTGCCGCTGCTGCTCGGCCCGTTCATCTCCGCCGGCAACGCGGGCATCGCGTCCGGTCTGCAGTTGGCGACCTTCGCGATCCTGCTCGTGGTCGTCGTCGAGTGGTACTTCACCGGTCGCAAGCTCCGGACCGTCGCGCGCGAACGCGACATCCCGATCACCGGCTCGCCGTTGTCCCTGGGGTTCTACGCGGGCTCCCGGGCCTACCTCCCCCGCCGTTGGCGGCTGCCCGCGCCCCGCAAGGCCCGCGGCGACGACTGGTGATCCGCGCGTAGCGTTCGGCACGTGGAGTTCCGACGCCTCGGCCGCAGCGGCCTGACCATCTCCGAGATCGCCTACGGCAACTGGCTGACGCACGGCAGCCAGGTCGAGGAGGACGCCGCGACCGCCTGCGTGCGGGCGGCGCTCGAGTCCGGGATCACGACCTTCGACACCGCCGACGCCTACGCGAACACCGCCGCCGAGTCCGTCCTGGGCCGCGCCCTCGCCGGGCAGCGCCGCGAGGGGCTGGAGATCTTCACCAAGGTCTACTTCCCGACCAACGAGCGCGCCCACAACGACAAGGGCCTCGGCCGCAAGCACATCACCGAGTCGATCAACGGTTCGTTGCGCCGCCTGCAGACCGACTACGTGGACCTCTACCAGTGCCACCGCTACGACCACTCGACGCCGCTCGAGGAGACCATGAGCGCGCTCGCCGACCAGGTGCACGCGGGCAAGGTCCTCTACCTCGGCGTGAGCGAGTGGACGGCCGACCAGATCCGCCGCGGGGCGGCCCTCGCCCGCGAGCTGCACGTGCCGTTCGTCTCCAACCAGCCGCAGTACTCGATGCTGTGGCGGGTCATCGAGGACGAGGTCGTGCCGGCGTCGGAGGAGGAGGGCCTGGGTCAGGTCGTCTGGTCCCCGATCGCGCAGGGCGTGCTGACCGGCAAGTACCAGCCGGGTGAGCAGCCCCCCGCCGGGTCGCGGGCCACCGACGACAAGGGCGGGTCCGACATGATCAGCCGCTGGCTCTCCAGGGACGACCTGCTGCGCCGCGTGCAGGACCTGCGTCCGGTCGCCGAGAGCGTCGGTCTGTCGATGGCGGCCCTGGCCGTGGCGTGGGTGCTGCAGAACCGCAACGTCGGCGCGGCGATCATCGGGGCGAGCCGCCCCGAGCAGGTCGCCGACAACGTCACCGCCGCGGGCGTCACCCTCGACGCCGACGTCCTCGCCCGCATCGACGAGATCCTCGGCGACACCGTCACGCGCGACCCGGCGCTCACCGGTCGCTGACCGACGCCTCCGTCATCGCGAGCCGCGCCGCGGCGAACCGCCGCCGCCCGGGCGAGCGCGCGGTGAGCGCCGTGAGCAGGGCGAGGCTCTCGGCGAGCCACGACGTCCCGAACGCGGCGATGCACACCAGTTCGACGACCAGCAGCGAGTACGGCACGTCGAGCGGGAACCCGATCGCGAGCTGGAACACCAGCGCCGCGGCCATCACCGCGGCACTCAGGACGTAGACCGTCCGGGAGCGGCCACGCGCCGCGACGAGGTCGGCGGCGCGCACCGCGTAGCGGGCGGCGACGTCCTCGGCGGCCCGGCTCTCCGACGCGGCTCGCGTGGCCCGCGCCCACACCACGCAGACGACCACCGCGCCGCCGAGGAACAGCACGGTCCCGACGACGTGCAACACCTGCGACCCGGTCTCGGTGACCACCTGTTGGATCGGCGTGCACGGGCGGCCGTCGACGACCCGGCCGCAGCCGAGGCGGCCGTCGGTGCCCGGTCGTGACGTCGGGAAGAACGCCAGCACGATCGCGCCGACACCCGTCACGGTGCTCGCGGCGAACTCGGCCGTCCGCGGTGTCGTGAGCCGGTAGGTGACCAGCAGCAGTCCGACCGCCCAGAGCGCGCCGACGAAGAAGTCCCGCATCGCGTCGTGGTAATACTCCGACAGCGAGCCGAAGACGTGGCCGTCGACCGCGAGCGTGCCGAGCACGACGAACACCGGCATGGTCAGCGCCGCCACCGCGGTGGCGAACCGCATGACCAGGTACGCGCGGCCGTACGCCGGATCGGTCTCCACAGCCGGAGCATCCCGCACCCGGTCGGTCACCCCGGGTCTACCACCCCGGGTCGATCACCCCGGGTCCATCACCCCGGGTCGATCACTACTCGGAGAGCGGCATCGGGCCGTAGACGACGTCGTCACCGTCGTAGAGCGACGCCGAGGCCACACCGTTCTCTGCCAGCTCACGCCACTGCTCGCCGAACCAGCTCTCGGCGTCGCCCTGCGAGTGACTCGCCGGCGCGGAGGGCGCGTTCGGGCCGGTCAGCAGGTCGCCCTCGGGGCCGAAGAACCGCCAGGTGAAACTCATGCGGCCAATCTAGGCGAGCGCGGCCCGGGACACGTCCTACGCGAGCTGGGCGCGCTCGAGCCGGATGCTCGGGGTGGCGGCGACGTCCGCGGGCGAGGGCTCGGCGTCCGCGCGGACCAGCAGGTCGCCGACGGCGGCGATCATCGCGCCGTTGTCGGTGCACAGCGACAACGGCGGGACACGGAGTTCGATCCCCGCGGCCGAGCACCGTTCCTCGGCGAGCGAGCGCACCCGGCTGTTGGCCGCGACGCCCCCGACGACGACGAGGGTCTCGACGCCGGTCTCGCGACACGCCCGCAACGCCTTCGCGGTGAGGACGTCGGCGACGGCCTCCTGGAACGAGGCCGCGACGTCGGGCACGTCGACCTCGCGTCCGTCCGCCCGGGTGCGTTCGACGTGGCGGGCCACGGCGGTCTTGAGGCCGCTGAACGAGAAGCCGAGCGGCGGGTCGTGCGGGCCGGTGAGCGGGCGTGGGAACGCGATCGCGGTGGGGTCGCCGTCGCGTGCTGCCTTGTCGATCGACGGCCCGCCCGGGTAGCTGAGGCCGAGCGGGCGCGCCACCTTGTCGAACGCCTCACCTGCGGCGTCGTCGAGGGTGTCGGAGAGGTGGACGACAGGGTCGTGCACGAGGTCGCCGACGTGCAGCAGCGACGTGTGCCCGCCGGACACGATGAGCACGACCGACCGCTCCGGCAGCGGGCCGTGCGCCAGGGTGTCGGCCGCGGCGTGACCCGCGAGGTGGTGCACGGCGTAGAGCGGCACCCCGAGCGTGAGCGCGGTGGCCTTCGCCGCCGCCACCCCGACGTGCAACGCCGTGGCGAGGCCCGGACCCGCGGTGACCGCGACGGCACCGACGTCGCCCGGTTCCAGCCCGGCGTTCGCGAACGCCTGCCGCATCACCGGCACCATCGAGCTGACGTGCGCCCGGGCCGCGATCTCCGGCACCACGCCGCCGAAGCGGGCGTGCTCGTCCATCGAGCTCGCGAGCGCCTGCCCGAGCAGCACGCCGTCCTGCACGAGGCCGACACCGGTCTCGTCGCACGAGGTCTCGATGCCCAGCACGATCGTCACCGCTCCATCATCCCAGGGCACCGTCCCCTACCCGTGGGGCAGCACGACCGTGCGCTGGAACGGACCTCCGTGGGCGGCGGCGTGGGCCACGGCGTCGTTCGCGGCGTCGAGGTCGAACGTCGTCACGTCGTCGGCGGCCAGGTCCAGCAGCCCCGCGTGCACCAGCCGGATCAGGCCACCGGTGGCCGTGCGCGGCGCCATCCACCGGCCGCGGACCGTGACGCTGTTGCGCATCAGCCACGGGTAGGGCAGGGCGAGGTCGTCACCCCCGAGCATGCCGACCCCACCCATGAGCACGACCCGGCCGAACTCGCGCACGGTCATCGCGGCGGTGCGCACCACCCGGGCGTCGACCTCGGGCGGCAGCAGGTCGAGCACGACGTCCACGGGTCCGGCCGCCGCCGCCCGGATCGCCGCGCCGTCGGTGTCCGGGTCGGACGTGAGCCGGACCGGGACCACGCGGGCGCCGAAGCGGTCCGCGAGCCGGTCGAGGACCGCGCCGTTGCGGCCGGCGGCGACGACCCGGCCGGCACCCATCGCGAGTGCCACGGCCACGGCCGCACTGCCGAAGTTGCCGGTGGCGCCACTGACCACGACGGTCTCCCCCGCCTGCAGGTCGGCCGCGAGCAGGCCGCCGTACGGCACCAGCGGGACCACCGCGCCCGCCCAGTGGGCCAGGTCGAGGTCGCCCGGGTCGAACCGTTCCACGTTCTCGGTGGGGACGACCATGCGCTCGGCGAGCGGGCCGTCGTGGAAGTGCCGGGCGAGGGCCGCGCCGCCCTCGCCCCGGGCGCTCCAACCCTGCAACGTGATGTCCGGGGTGCGGGCGTCGTCGCGCGAGCGCACCGTCGGGTCGCACCACACCAGGTCGCCCGGTCGCAGCGAGGTGGCGTCCGGCCCGACGGTCACGACCCGACCGACCGCGCCGCACCCGGACACCACCGGCGGGACCAGGGGGTAGGCGCGCGCCCCGCTGAACACCTCGGCGGCGTACGGCAGCACGCAGGCGGCGAGCACGTCGACCAGGACCTCACCGCCGGCCGCCACCGGGTCCGTCACCTCCCCGACGGTCAGGGGCCGTCCGAACTCCTCCAACACCGCAGCTCTCATGCAAGCGACGGTAGGAACGTCGGCGGCATGCCGGCAACGAGACTTGCGCACGCTTAGTATGAGTGATCGTCATGGACGTGTCGACCACCATGCTGCGGGTGCTGCGCGAGATCGCGCAGACCGGCAGCTTCACCGCCGCTGCCGACCGGCTCGGCTACACCCAGTCGGCGGTCTCCCGGCAGGTCGCGAGCCTCGAGGCCCGGGTCGGCGCCGAGGTGTTCGAACGGCGACGCGACGGCGTGCGGCTCACCACCGCCGGGGCGACGCTGCTGCGTCACGCCCGGGTCGTCCTCGACGAGGTGGACGCTGCCGAGCGGGCGTTGCACGGCCCGGCCGCCGACGTCAGCCCCGTGCGGCTGGGGGTCTACCTCAGCGCCGGTGCGGCGGTCCTCCCCGAGGTCGTCGCCCGGGTGGCGCGCGAGCTTCCCGGCGTCGCCCTCACGACCCGCGACGGCACCAGTCCGGCGCTGGTCCGCGCGCTGCGTTCGGGCACGCTCGACCTCGCGGTCGTGACCAGCCGCCCGCCGCACCGGCCGCTGGACTCCGAGGAGCCGCGGCTGGTCGCCGAACCCCTGGCCGAGGGGACCTTGCGCGTCGCCGTCCCGGCCCGCGGGGCCCTCGCGGGTCTCGCGAGCCTGACCCCGGACGACCTCGCGGGCGTGCCCTGGATCGCGAGCCCCGCGAGCGGGACCGAACCGCTGCTGGGTGTCTGGCCGGGCCTGCCCGGTCGGCCGGTCATGGCTCACCGCACCGGCGACTGGCTGACCAAGCTGCGGCTGGTCGCGAGCGGCGCCGGGGTGACCACCGTGCCGGCCGACCTGGTCGACCGACTGCCCGAGGGGGTGGTCGCCCGATCCGTGGTGGGTGCCCCGCCCGAGGTGCGCCGGGTGGTGCTCGCCCGCTGGCCCGGACGGCAGTCTCCCGCCGTCCGGGCCGTGGCCGACGTCGTCCGCGCCGTTCAGAAGTCCTCGTCGAACCCGACGGTGCCGGTGACACCGACCTGGTAGGCCGACACCCGACGCTCGAAGAAGTTCGACAGCTCCTGGACGTCCTGCAGCTCCATGAACGCGAAGGGGTTGGTCGAGCCGTACACCGGTTCGAGCCCGAGTTGCGCGAGCCGACGGTCGGCGACGTGCTGCAGGTAGGTCCGCATGTCGTCGATCGAGAGCCCGGACACCCCGCCGCCCAGCAGGTCCTCGGCGAACTGCACCTCGCACTCGACGGCCTCGGACAGCATCTCGCGCACTTGGTCCGCCAACCGGTCGTCGAACAGCTCCGGCTCCTCACGACGCGCGGTCTCGACGACGTCGAACGCGAACGCCATGTGCATCGACTCGTCGCGGAACACCCAGTTGGTGCCGGAGGCGAGACCGTTGAGCAACCCCCGCGACCGCAGGAAGTACACGTACGCGAAAGCCCCGTAGAAGAACAGGCCCTCGATGCAGCCGGCGAAGCAGATGAGGTTCAGCAGGAAGCTACGGCGGTCCTCGGGCGTCCGCAGCTCCCGCAGGTCGAACACCGAGTCGATCCACTTCTGGCAGAAGTCGGCCTTGCGCTTGATCGACGGGATGTTGTCGACGGCCGCGAACGCCGCGAACCGCTCCGCCTCGTCGGGGACGTAGGTGTCGAGCAGGTTGAGGTAGAAGTGGATGTGGTTGGCCTCCTCGAACAGCTGACGCGACAGGTACAGCCGCCCCTCCGGGGAGTTGACGTGCTGGTACAGGTTGAGCACCAGGTTGTTCGCGACGATCGTGTCTCCGGTGGCGAAGAACGCGACCAGCCGCCCGATGAGGTGACGCTCGGCGGGCGAGAGCCGGGCCAGGTCCGCGAGGTCGGAGTGCAGGTCGATCTCCTCGGGCGTCCAGGTGTTCTTCACCGCGTCGCGGTAGCGGTCGAAGAACTGCGGGTAGCGCATGGGCCGCAGGGTGAGGTCCATGCCGGGGTCGAGGAGAAGAGCACGCTGTCCCGGGGCCTCCGCGGGAACGCGGAGTGCAGTGTGCGGAGCGTTCTCGTGGGGTGATGTCACTGGCACGCCTCGCAGCTCTCGGGGTTCTCGAGGCTGCACGCGACGGCCGCCTCGTCGACGACGGAAACGTTGCTGGTAGCAACGGTCGCCTGTTGGATGCGCGTCGCGGGTCGCGAGCGCAGGTAGTAAGTGGTCTTGAGGCCGGCCTTCCAGGCGTACAGGTACATCGACGACAGCTTGCCGATCGAGGGCGACGCCAGGAACAGGTTGAGCGACTGGCTCTGGTCGATGAACGCCGAACGCGCCGCGGCCATGTCGATGAGGGCCCGCTGCGGCAACTCCCACGCCGTGCGGTAGATCGCCTTGACGTCGTCGGGCAGACCGACCAGGCCCTGCACGGAACCCTCGGAACGCTTGACCGCGTCGCGGGTCTCGGCGTTCCACAGCCCCAGCGCCTTGAGCTCACGGACCAGGGCCGTGTTGACCTGGAGGAACTCCCCCGAGAGCGTCTCGCGCTTGAAGAGGTTCGACACCTGCGGCTCGATGCACTCGTAGCAGCCGGCGATCGACGCGATGGTCGCCGTCGGCGCGATGGCCACCAGCAGCGAGTTGCGCAGGCCGGTCGTGGCCACACGTTCGCGCAGCGCCGCCCACCGCTCGGTCTGGGTCGGGGTCACCCCCCAGAGGTCGGGCTGCAGGTCGCCGCGCGCCGCCCGGGTCTCGGCGAACGACGGGTGCGCGCCGAACTCCTCGGCCAGCATGGCCGACGCCTCCAGTGCGGTCAGGTACACCTCCTCGGCGATGCGGGTCGAGAGCTCGACCGCCTCGGGTGAGTCGAAGGGCAGCCGCAGCGCGAAGAACACGTCCTGCAGCCCCATGACGCCGAGCCCGACCGGACGCCAGCGCGGGTTCGAGGCCGCGGCCTGTTCGCTCGGGTAGTAGTTGATGTCGATGACGCGGTCGAGGAACGGCACGGCCGTCGCCACGGTCGCGCGCAGCTGCTCCCAGTCGACCCCGGCCGGTGTGACGTGGCGGGCCAGGTTGATGGACCCGAGGTTGCACACCGCCGTCTCGGAGTCCGACGACACCTCGATGATCTCGGTGCACAGGTTGGACAGGTGCACGGTGTTGCCCCCTGCACCGATCCGGGTCGGGTCCACCTGGTTGCACGTGCGGTTGGCGGCGTCCTTGAACGTCATCCACCCGTTGCCGGTCTGCGCCAAGGTCCGCATCATCTTGCCGTAGAGGTCGCGGGCCTTGACCTGCCGGACGAACCGGCCCTCGTCCTCGAGCCGGCGGTACTCCCGGTCGAACGCCTCGCCCCACAGGTCGGGCAACGACGGCGCCTCGTCCGGGTCGATCAGCGACCACAGCTCGTCCGCCTCGACGCGGCGCATGAACTCGTCGGGCACCCAGTTGGCCAGGTTGAGGTTGTGCGTGCGGCGGGCGTCCTCGCCGGTGTTGTCGCGCAGTTCGAGGAACTCCTCGACGTCGGGGTGCCACGGCTCGAGGTAGACGCAGGCCGCGCCCTTGCGCCGCCCGCCCTGGTTGACGGCGGCGACCGACGCGTCGAGGGTGCGCAGGAACGGGACGATGCCGTTGCTCTGGCCGTTGGTACCGCGGATGAGCGCACCCCGCGAGCGGACGCGGGAGAACGAGATCCCGATGCCACCCGCGAACTTCGACAGCCGCGCCACCTGCTGGTAGCGCTCGTAGATCGAATCGAGCTCGTCGCGCGGGGAATCCACCAGGTAGCACGAGGACATCTGGGTGTGGGCGGTCCCCGAATTGAACAACGTCGGCGAGGACGGCAGGTACGCCAGCGAGCTCATCAGCCGGTAGAACCCGATGGCCTCGGCCGGGGTCCGCGACAGCCCGCACGCCACGCGCAGCAGGAAGTACTGCGGGGTCTCGATGACCAGGCGGGTGACGGGGTGACGCAACAGGTAGCGGTCGTAGACCGTCCGCAGGCCGAAGTACTCGAAGCGCTGGTCGGCGTCGACGTCGACGGCGAAGTCGAGCTTGCGGGCGTTGTCCTTGACGAACTCCGCGGTGACGTCGCCGACGAGTCCCTCGGCGTGGCCGAGCGCGACCGCCTGGCTGAACGACGCCACGCCCTGCCCGCGCACCTCCTTGTCGACGTAGCTCGCGAGCAACCGGGCCGCGAGTCGGCTGTACTGCGGCTCCTCGCCGATCATCTCGGCCGCGGTCTGGATCGACAGCCGGTCCAGTTCCGCCGTCGTCGCGCCGTCGTAGAGACCACTGATCGTGCGGGTCGCGACCCGCAGCGGGTCGACGTCGTCCAGGCCCGCGGTCCACCGTTCGACGGCCCGCACGATCTTGGTGACGTCGACGTTCTCGCGGTCGCCGTTGCGTTTGCGGACCTGCATCGGCGTACGGGTGGGGGTCGGGGCTTGCAGCACCGTCATCGCTCTCTCCTCGCGAGCTCAGGTCGGGCCGGAGCGCGCGCGGGGACGACGGGAGGGGTGCACGGGCCGACGACGGCACCGCGCACCACAGCCGTCGGCCGTCCCGCGCGGCCTCGGACCACGCGCCGCCCACGGTGGGCGACACGTGCGCTGGCAGGTCTTCGGACTCGTGGGCACGGCTCCGCGTTCGAGCCACCTACCGGCCGTCGCTTCCCAGGCCCCGGTCGATCACCGGGCCCCAGTGCACGTGACGGCTGTCGTTCCCACTCACCGCTGCGGGGCAGTCCCGGATTCCCACCGGGTTCCCTCTTGCCCCGGTACACCTCACGAGGAGGCGCACCGGACCAGCTGCACTCGGCACACTATGTGGACGGAGCGCCGCAACCCAGCACCACATGTGGGGTCGGCGTGTCGTGGTGCGGCGGGACGGACTGTCGGCTGCGCCACGTCCGGGAACCCGCGGACCCCCGCCACGGACCGGACCGACGACTGCAACCGGCCCACGCCGCACCCCACCCGGAGGACCCGTCATGCCGCTGCGCCCCGCAGCCCCCCGTCGTCGCCACGTCGCCCTCGCCGGGGTCGCCGCCGCCCTGGTGTTCGCCGCCGGCACCGTGCCGGCCTGGGCCCACGTCTCGGTGAGTGCGCCCGACGCCACGCAGGGTGGCTACGGCGTGGTGACCTTCCGCGTGCCGAACGAGTCGGCCGACGCCAGCACGGTCGGGATCACCGTCCGGCTGCCGACCGACACCCCGCTCGGGTACGTCGCCGTGCAGCCCACCCCGGGGTGGACGTTCACCGCGCCGGAGGCCACGTTGCCCAAGCCCATCACCACCGACGACGGCCAGGTCACCAAGGCCGTCACCGAGATCACCTGGACCGCGACCGACGGCGGCGTGAAGCCCGGCGAGTTCATGCAGTTCGACGTGCAGATGGGGCCGTTCCCGGACGAGGACAGCCTGACGTTCAAGGCGATCCAGAAGTACAGCGACGGCAGCGAGGTCGACTGGATCGAGGAGGCCGCGGCGGGCAGCACGGCCGAGCCGGAACACCCGGCGCCGGTCCTCGCGCTCGCCCCGGCCTCCGGTGCCACCGGCGCCACCGACACCTCCGCCGCCGCGTCCGCCCCGGCGACCGCGACGGTCACCGCCGTGGCCGACCGCGACGCGGCGAGCCGCGGCAGTGCGACCACGGGCATCGTGCTCGGCATCGTCGGCGTGCTGCTCGGCGCTGCGGCGCTGGTCGTCGCGCTGCGCCGCGGCCGGCCCCACGCCGGCTGACCTCCGGCTGACCGCAGGAGGCGACCGGCGGGGCTGTTCGGCCGCTGTTCACCGGGAGTTCGCGAGATGTCCGGTACGCCCGTTCACGATCCACACCATGGCGGCGGGCGCGGTTGACAGGCTGGACGGGTGCCGAACCACGCGGGCCACCCGCTCACCGTCGACGAGTTCTCCGACCACAACGCCACGCTGCTGTCCCGCCAACGGATCAGTCGCCGCACCCTGATCAAGGGCGCGCTGACCGGGGCGGGCGCGGTCGCGCTGACCCAGTTCCCCTTCGCCCAGGCGGCGTTCGCCGCCGGTGGCGGTGTCTCCGGCCCGAGCGGCGTCGTGCTCTCCGGCCGTCACCTGTCGTGGGTGCCGGACGCCGACGGCAACCCGACCAGCTCGATGAAGGTCACCGCCCAGGTGCACTCCGCGCACGGCACGTTGCCCAAGGGCCTGCGCGCGTTCGTCGACATCGGCGACGCCCCCGGCCGGTACGGCACGCACCTGCCGGCCGAGATCGTGAACCTCGTCGGGATGTACGCCATCCCGAACGGGCCGGTCGGCAACCAGTTCTACGTCAAGGCGACGATGTCCGGGCTCTCGGCCGGGAAGGTCTACCACTACCGCCTGCGTCTGAGCGACGGCACGGTGACCGGCGACGCCTACTTCACGACCGCGCCGTCGCGCAAGACCGGCGGCACCCGGCGGGTGCCCCAGGCGTTCACGTTCACCGCGTTCGCCGACGTCGGCACCAACATCGCGCCGGTCGATCCGCAGTACGCGTGGAACAAGGACCCTGCGGTCGTCACCGACGCCGGCGGCACCTGGCCGCGGGGCGTCTTCGACAACAACTACTACAGCCCCACCGACCCGGTGGCGGGCACGGGCGGCACCGACCCCACACCGGCCAACACCCTCACCCAGCAGATGGCCTCGCAGCGGCCGGTCTTCACGCTGCTCGCGGGCGACATCTGCTACGCCGACCCCAGCGGCAGCGGCCTGCCCGCCGACGACTCGCTCGCCCTGACCGGCACGTCACCGGTCGGCGCGAACAACTACAACCCCTACGTCTGGGACGTCTTCCTCAACCAGATCGAGTCGCAGTCGGCGTTCACCCCCTGGATGTTCGCCACGGGCAACCACGACATGGAGCCGCTCTACGGCAACACCGAGTTCCTCGGCGGCCGGTCGGGCAGCCACGGCTACGCCGGTCACAAGGCGCGGCTCGACCTCCCGGACAACGGCCCGAAGAACTGCCCGTCGGTCTACAAGTTCGTGTACGACAACGTCGGTGTCATCTCGGTCGACGCCAACGACCTGTCCTACGAGATCCAGACCAACACCGGGTACTCCGACGGCGCGCAGCTGAAGTTCCTCGAGAACACGCTCCGCACCTGGCGCCAGGACCGGTCGGTCGACTTCATCGTCGCGTTCTTCCACCACTGCGCCTACTCGACGACCAACCAGCACGCGTCCGACGGCGGGGTGCGCGGGGCGCTCGACCCGCTCTTCAGCAAGTACCAGGTCGACCTCGCCGTGCAGGGCCACAACCACATCTTCGAGCGCACCGACCCGATCAAGAACGGGCACCCGACCCGGCAGGCTCCCGACGGCTCGACCATCACCCCGGCGACCGACGGCTGCACCTACATCACGGTCGGGTCCGGCGGCCGGCCGCGCTACCAGTTCCGGCCCGCGCCGAGCGCGGCCGCTCCCGCCCCTGCCGGCGTGACGCCGTACGGCCCGCAGACCCTGCCCGAGGGGCAGCGGTACCGCGGCTACCAGCCCGCGGGCGGACCCAACTCGGCCGAGAACAACACCGAGAACGTCGTGAACTCGTACGTGTGGTCGTCCGACGGCACCGCGGTCAACGCCTCCGGCTACCCGCAGGGGACGAAGATCCCCGAGGTCATCGACTGGTCGCAGGTGCGGTACGACGACTACGCGTTCATCGCCGTCGACGTGAAGCCCGCCGCGCCCGGCCGTCCGACCACCATGACCATCCGCACCCTCGCCGACAGCCTCCCGGGCACGGCGTCGCCGCTCACCGAGATCGACCGCATCACGTTCTCGCGGGTGGCCGGCAACAACCGGGTCCTCGCCACGCCGGGATCGGCCGTGGCGCAGCCCGGACCGGCGGCGGACGGTAGCCCCGCCGTCTGAGCGGACCCCCCTGTGCGGGAACCCACCGCGGCACGCCTCGACCGGGCGTGCCGCGGTGTGGTTCCATGCGTGTGCACCAAGCACGTCCAGGCGTGGGGAAAGCCGGTCCGAATCCGGCACTGACCCGCAACCGTGTGCCGATCGTGGGATCGGCGAGTCGGAACGCCCGCCCCGGACGTCCTCGTCGAAACGCCGTCGTGGTCTGCGGCGCGAGGTCTGCGCAGTGGGTCCGGCGTGTCCGGCGCTCCGCTCCACAGGTCCCGCGGGCGCGCACCGCCTGTGAAAGGGACCCTTTGCGTCACCGCTCCGCTCGCGCCGTCTCCGCCCTCGCCGTCCTCGGTCTCGTCCTGACCGGCGGGATCGGCCTGGCATCGCCCGCGTCGGCGGCCGCGACCACGCCCGACACCGGCACGCTCGCGCGCTACCTCACCACCCAGCTCGTCGGCGGCACCCACTACGAGCTCGGCGCCGGGTTCACCGACGTCGGCCTCACCGTCGACGGCGCGTTCGCGCTCGCGGCGACCGGACGCGACTCGGCCACGGTCGACGCGATCACGGGGTACCTGGACTCGAGCGTCGGGGCGAACTGGGTGCAGTTCGACGACGATCCCGCGAACTTCAGCGGGGGGTCCGCGGCCAAGCTGGCGGTGCTCGCCGAGGTCGCCCACCGCGACCCGCGCTCGTTCGCCGGGCTCGACCTGCTCCAGCTGCTCGCGGACAACGTGTGCACGGCCGCCCAGTCGACCGCCGACCCCACCGCGTGTGCGGGCGCGGGCAACTACCGACGCGCGACCTCGGTCTTCTCGCAGGCGCTGGGCGTCATCGCCCAGCAGCGCGCCGGCACGGCGAGCCCCGCGGCCGTCGACTACCTGCTGTCGCTGCAGCGGCCCGACGGTTCGTTCCCCAGCCTGATCCCGAACAGCAACGACTCCGACCCCGACAGCACCTCCATGGCCTTGCAGGCGCTGACGATCCTGCCGGCGGCCACTGCGTTCCCGGCCACCCCGGTCGCGGCGGCGATCACCGACGCGATCGACTACCTCGCCGGCAGCCAGCTCCGCGACGGCAGCTGGGGCCCGGTCTTCAACGGCGTGCAGAGCCACAGCACCAACTCCACCGCGCTCGCGATCCAGGCCTTCTCCATCGACGCGGCGACCCGGTCCGCGCAGAGCGCGCGCACCACCCGCGCCCTGGCGTTCCTCGGCGGCCTGCAGAACTCCGACGGCGGGCTGCCCGTCAACGACGACCGCGGCAACCCGGCCTCCGACGTCCGCGCCTCCACGCAGGTGCTGTCCGGCGTCGAGGGGGTCCCGTTCGGAACCCTCTCCGTCCCGTTGACCGTGAACCGGACCGCCACCACGGTTCCCGCGGCCGCCGCGGCCGCGCGGTACCTCGCGGGCCAGCTCACGCAGGGCGACCACCTCGAGAGCGACGGCTTCGTGCAGCAGAGCACGACGGGCGACCTCGCCTACGGCCTGCTCGCGAGCGGCGGCCAGGACGCGACGCTGGGCAAGGTGCTCGCGTTCCTCACCCTCGACACCACGCTGCGGTCCTACGTCGGCGGCGCCAACTTCGGCGACGCCGAGAACTCCGTCTACGCCGGCACGGCCGCGAAGCTCGCGACGCTGCTGGAGCTCAGCGGCTACGACCCCCACGACGTCGGCGTGAACCACGTCGACCTCATCGCCCGGTTCACGGAACTGATGGGCGCCGACGGCCGCCTCCACGACCGTTCCGACTTCGGCGACTACGCCAACGTGCTCGGCCAGTCGTTCGCCGTGCTGGCCCTCACCGGCGCCGGCGACACCGCCACGGCCGCGAAGGCCCGCGCGGCGTTGGTCGCGGCACAGTGCCCGGACGGCGGTTTCCCGGAGGAGTACGACCAGGCGACCTGCACCTCGGTGCCGGACGCCACCGGTCTCGCCGTCCAGGCGCTCAACGCCGGGCACGCCGCCGCGACGAAGACGGTGACGGCCGCCGCCGCGCCCGCCGAGCTCGTCGACGCGCTCGGGTGGCTGACGTCGCACCAGGCGGCCGACGGCTCGTACGCCGGCGCCCCCGGCGTCACGAACAGCACCGGGTACGCCGCCCTGGGTCTGCTCGCGGTCGGGCAGAACGCCACCGCGCCGCGGGCGTTCCTCACGGGTGTCGCGAACTCCGACGGTGGCCTCCCCGTCAGCGCCACCGGTGCGAGCAACGTGCTGGCCACCTCGCAGGCGCTCCCGGCGCTCGCCGGCCGGTCCTTCCTGCAGCTGACGCCGAGCGTCCTCGCGCCGGTCGACACGATCGTCGGCACGGACCCGCCGACCACGACGCCGCCCACCACGCCTCCCACCACACCGCCGACGACGCCGCCGACCTCGACGCCGCCCACCACCTCGCCGACCGGCATCGGCTCCAGCACGGGCGGGGCGTCCGGCCACGGCGGCACGGCCACGGACGTCGCGGGCGGCGACCTCGCCGACACCGGCGCGAACGTGCTCACCCCGCTGTGGCTCGCCGCCCTCGCGCTCGCCCTGGGTGCCGGGGCGACCGCGTACGGCGTCCACCGGCCCCGCCGCGCCTCCCACGCGGCGCGCCGACACTGATGCGGTCGATCCGCCGGCGCGTGCTGCACGTGGCGGCGGCCTCCGCCCTGGCCGTCACGGCCGGAGCCGTCACGGTGGCGGCGGGCCCCGCGGGGCCGGCCTCCGCCGCGACGTGCTCGGCTCCGAGCGTGCGGGTGATGGTGGACTTCCGGCCCCACACCGGGGGGAACCCGACCGCCACCTGGCCCGTGGGGTTCCAGGGCAACGGCAGCGCCGGGAACCTGGTCACCGCCTGCGTGCCGTTCACGTCGGGGATGACCGGGTACGCGGCCCTGCAGAACGGCGGGTTCACCACGGCCGGCACCCAGCACGACGGGCCCGCCTTCATCTGCCGCATCAACAACCTCCCGGCGCCGTCCGGCAACCCGGGCCCGCGGGCGAACGAGGCGTGCGCCCTGACCCCGCCCGCCTCGGCGTACTGGTCCTACTGGCACGCCAGCCCCGGTGACACCTCCTGGGAGTACAGCCAGCTCGGGGCGATGAGCTACCACTCCGAGCCGGGCAGCGTCGAGGTGTGGGAGTACGGCCCCACCGACCTCCAGGGCACCTACGGCCAGCCGCCCTTCACGCCGGCGTCGGTCTTGCCGGCGGCCGCCCCCGCGGGCGCCACCACTCCGCCCGCTCCGGGTGCGGGCGGCGACGGCGGCGTCATCGTCGGCCCGCGACCGACCGGCACCGAGAACGGCGGGTCGGGCGAGGGTTCCGGCCGTGCTCCCGGCGCCTCGACGTCCGGGCCGGGCCGGGGCACGTCGAGCGCGCCGGTGAGCTCGTCACCGGCGGGCGCGGGCGCGTCCACCGGAGCGGCGACGACACCCCCCGCCTCGCCCACCACGTCGACGAGCACCACACCCGGTGCGGCCGGTTCGGGGGCAGCGGGCGGCGCGTCGCCGTCGACCGTCGACATCGACACGATCGCCGAGCCCGCCGGCACCACACGCACCGGCACTCCGTGGGCGACCGTCGCGACCGTCGTCGCGCTCGGCGTCGTCGCGCTGCTCGGCGGCCTGTTCGCCTGGCGACGGAAGCAGAGCACACCCTGACCCAGTTGCGTACCCCGGGAACCGCCGCGCCCCCCGACGCGGCGGTTCCCGCGGACCCCGGGTCACCGCGACGGGCGGTGCGGCAGACGTCCGGGCGACTCCCCCGCGACCTGCACCCGATGGCGTGGTGGGCGTGGGCGATCGGCCTCGCCGCCGCGGCCAGCCGCACCACGAACCCGTTGTTGTTGCTGCTGATCCTCGCCGCGGCTGCGGTCGTCGTCACGGCCCGCCGCACCGAGGCGCCGTGGGCGCGCGCGTTCCGCTACTACCTGGTCCTCGGCCTCTCGGTGATCGCGATCCGGGTGGTCTTCCGAGTGCTGTTCGGCGGGGTCACCGGTGGCGGCGACGGCGGCACGACCGGCATGCACGTGCTGTTCCGGCTGTGGGAGGTCCCGCTCCCCGCCTGGATGGCGGGCGTCCACCTCGGTGGCGCGGTGACCGCCGAGAGCCTGCTCGGCGCGGTGTACGACGGCGTGCGGCTCGCCACCCTGCTGTGCTGCATCGGCGCGGCCAACGCGCTGGCCAACCCCAAGCGTGCACTGAAGGCCGTGCCCGGTGCGCTCCACGAGATCGGCGTCGCGGTCGTCGTGGCCGTTTCGGTCGCCCCGCAACTGGTCGAGAGCGTCCAGCGCGTCCACCGGGCCCGCAAGCTGCGCGGTGGCGGCGGCTCCGGACTGCGCGCGTTGCGCAGCATCGCGATGCCCGTGCTGCAGGACGCGCTCGAACGGTCGCTGCTGCTCGCCGCCGCGATGGACAGTCGCGGGTACGGCCGTCGGGTCGCCGTGCCGGCCGGGTTGCGCCGCACCACCGCCGGGCTGCTGATCGCCGGTCTGCTCGGCCTCTGCGTCGGCGCCTACGGCGTGCTCGACGGCACCGCGCCCGCCGCGCTCGGACTCCCGGCCCTCGCCGTCGGCGCCGCGTTGTGCGTGGGGGGCATCGCCCTCGGCGGGCGCCGCGTGGCGGTCAGCAAGTACCGACCCGACCCCTGGCGCCTCGCCGAGTGGGCCGTGCTCGGCTGCGGTCTGACGTGCGCGGTGATCATGATCGTCAGTTCCGGCTACGACTCGGCGAACCTCAACCCGTCGCTCACCCCGTTGTCGTGGCCGACGCTGCCGCTGCTGCCGGTCCTCGCGGTCGTCGTCGCCGCGTTGCCCGCGGTCCTCGCGCCGCCGCCCGCCACACCGGCTTCGCGTCGGGCCCGGGGGGCGACGTCGTGATCCGGTGGGAGCAGGTCACGGTGACCTACGCGGACGCGCCCCAGCCCGCCCTGCGCGACGTCGACCTCACCGTCGACGAGGGCGAGCTGTGCCTGGTGGTCGGTCCCACCGGTGCCGGCAAGTCCACCCTCCTCGGCACGGTGAACGGCCTGGTCCCGCACTTCAGCGGCGGCACCCTCGCGGGACGGGTCACCGTGGCCGGCCGCGACACCCGCACCCACCACCCCCGCGATCTCGCCGATGTCGTCGGTGTCGTCGGCCAGGACCCGCTCGCCGGGTTCGTCACCGACACCGTCGAGGAGGAACTGGCGTACGCCATGGAGCAACTGGGCGTGGCACCCGAGGTCATGCGCACCCGGGTCGAGGAGACGCTCGACCTGCTCGGGCTGGCGGGCCTACGGCACCGGGCGTTGTCGGAGCTGTCCGGCGGCCAGCAGCAGCGCGTCGCCATCGGGTCGGTGCTGACCGCGCACCCCCGGGTCCTCGTGCTCGACGAGCCCACCTCCTCGCTGGACCCCGTCGCCTCGGAGGAGGTGCTCGCCGCCATCACCCGCCTGGTGCACGATCTCGGCATCACGGCGGTGGTCGCCGAGCACCGCCTCGAGCGGGTCGCCCAGTACGCCGACCGCATCGTGGTCGTCCACGGCGACGGCCGGGTCACCGACGGTCCGCCCGCGCCGATGATGCACAGTGCACCGGTCGCGCCACCGGTCGTGCACCTGGGCCGGCTCGCCGGCTGGGAACCCCTGCCGCTGTCGGTGCGCGACGCCCGCCGCCGCGCCTCCGAGCTGCGGAGCCAACTCCCGGCGGTGGCCCCCGAGGCCGCTCCGCGCCACGCGCTCCGCAGCGGTGTCGCGCTCGAGGCCCGCAAGATCGTGGTCCGTCACGGCGAGGTCGTCGCGGTCCGCGAGGTCGACCTCACGTTGCGGTACGGCGAGATCTCCGCTCTGATGGGCCGCAACGGCGCCGGCAAGTCGTCGTTGCTGTGGGCGGTGCAGGGTTCCGGTCGACGCGACGGCGGTCGGGTCGACGTCGACGGCGTCGACCCCGGCGACCTACCGGCGCGGAAGGCGCGCACGCGCGTCGGCCTGGTGCCCCAGACCCCCACCGACCTGCTCTACCTCGACACCGTCGCGGCCGAACTCGACCAGGCCGACCGTGAGACCGGCGGCGAACCCGGCGGCGCTCGCGTGCTGCTGGACCGGATCAACCCCGGCATCGCCGCGGACGCCCACCCGCGAGACCTGTCCGAGGGCCAGAAACTCGCTCTGGTCCTGGCCATCCAGCTCTCGGCGGCACCGACCGTGGTCCTGCTCGACGAGCCGACCCGCGGCCTCGACTACGGCGCCAAGACGCGGCTGGTCGAGATCCTGGCCGAACTCGCGACGTCCGGGCACGCCGTGGCCGTCTGCACCCACGACGTCGAGTTCGTTGCACTGTGCGCCGATCGCGTCATCGTCATGGCCGAGGGCGAGATCGTGGCCGACGGTCCCACCCGGTCGGTCGTCGTCGCGTCCCCCGCCTTCGCCCCGCAGGTCGCGAAGATCCTCGCTCCCGCCGAGTACCTCACCGTCGGCCAGGTCGCGGCCGCCCTGGCGGGTGTGGCGTGAACGCCCGCGTGAACGCCGTGCGGCTCGGACCGCGCAGCACGGTGATGATCGTCATCGCGGGCGTCCTCGGCCTGATCTCGTTCTTCTGGCCGTTCCTGCTCGACCCCACGCACTTCGGCCTCGCCGACACCGCGCCGCTGATGTTCGGCGCGCTGCTCGTGCTGGTGCTCGCCGTGCTCATCGCCCAGATCTCCGAGGGCGGGATCGACAGCAAGGCCCTGGCGTTGCTCGGCGTCCTCTCCGCGGTCAACGCCGCCCTGCGACCGCTCGGGGCCGGGACGGCCGGCATCGAGACGGTGTTCTTCCTGCTCGTGCTGGCCGGTCGGGTGCTCGGACCGGGTTTCGGCTTCACCCTCGGCTGCACCAGCCTGTTCGCGTCGGCGCTCATCACCGGCGGCGTCGGACCGTGGATGCCGTACCAGATGTTCGGCTGCGCGTTCGTCGGTCTGGGCGCAGGGTTGCTGCCCGCCCTGCGCGGCAAGGCCGAACTGGTCATGCTCGCGGCCTACGGGACGTTCTCCGCGTTCATGTTCGGGTTCCTGCTCAACTTGTCGTTCTGGCCGTTCGTCGCGGGCTCCGAGACCTCGATCTCGTTCGTTCCCGGCGCCTCCGCGGCCGAGAACTGGCACCGCTACCTGGTCTTCGACCTCACGACTTCGCTCGGCTGGGACACCGGCCGGGCGGTCACCAACCTGCTGACGATCCTCGTGGTCGGCCCGGCCGTGCTCGCCGCCCTGCGCCGGGCGTCGCGCCGCGCCGCGTTCCACACCGTCGCCCGTTTCGACGCTCCACCCGCCGTCTCCTCCTCCGCCCCGACCCACGACAGGACCGCCGTCTCATGAAGCTGTTCACCGGACTCGCCACCCTCGCGGTCGCGGTCGCCGCGTGCCTCGTCCCGACCACCAGCGCCGCCGCCGCGGCCGCCCCGACCCTGACCGTCACGGCGCCCGCGACCGTCACGGTCGGGGTGAAGGCGAAGATCGTCGCCACCGTGACTCCGACGACCGCCACCGGCACGGTGCGGTTCACTCCGGCCGGCGGGAGCGTGGCGCCGGGCTGCGGCGCGGTGCCGGTCGCCAGCGGCAAGGCCGTCTGCAAGATCCTCTTCAGCTCGACCACGCCGGTCAAGGTGACCGCGCGGTTCACCAAGAGCAACGGGACCGCGGTGTCGGGGTCCGTGGTCGTCTCCCCCGTCGACGGCGCGGCGGGCCAACTGGTCGGCGGCGTGGGTGCCTGCACCCGCCGCACCGGCGCGCTGGTCGCGGTGAGCTACGGCGCGTGGGGCGGCCCGATCGTGCGGGGCTGCGACACCACCCTCACCACCGGCATCGACCTGCTCACCACCGCGGGTTTCACCACCACCGGCACCCAGCACGACGGCCCCGCGTTCCTGTGCCGCATCGGCCACCCGTACTGGAAGTCCGGCACGCAGTACCCCACGCCTGCCACCGAGGCCTGCGTGAACACCCCGCCGGCCGACGCCTACTGGTCCTACTGGATCGCGCCGAAGGGTCAGACCACGTGGAGCTACAGCCCGCTCGGCGCGTACTCCAGCAACCCCACCCCGGGCTCGGTCGAGGCCTGGACGTTCGGGTCCACCGACGTCGGCGGCACCACCGGCCAGCCCCTGTTCACGCCGAACCAGATCCGGGACGGACTGCCCACGACCTAGGCCCAGGCCCCGACACCGACGGACCCCCTAGAGTTCGGGCGTGACCGACCCGTCCGCCCCGCTGCGCGACCTCGTGACGCTGGGGCTCGACATCCCCTGGCCCGACCCCGACGCCGAACGCGCCGCCCGCGAGCACCGGCTCGAGCGGGCACCGGGCCGGCCGGTGACGCCGTACGGCTCGCTCGCCACCACCGCCGAGTGGTTGGCCGGCGTGCAGGGCGTGTTCCCGCCCCGCCCGCCCGCGGATCCCCGGGTCGTCGTCGTCACCTCGCGGCACGTCGGCGCGCGGGACGGCCGCACCCTCGACGACCACCTCGTGGCCTCGACCACCCTCGCCGAGGGCACCTCCCCGCTGCAGCGGCTCGCCCCCACGCGCGGCGTCACGGTCGAGACCGTCGACGCCGGCGAGATCGGCGACGTCGCGGTCGAGGACGCGAACCTCACCACGTCCGTCGTCGACGGCGTCGACCACGGCGCGACCCTGGCCGACTCCTGGATCGACGACGGCGCCGACCTGCTCGTGCTCACCGCGGTCTCGGCCGGCGGGTCGACCCCCGCGGCCGCGCTGGTCGCGGTGCTGACCACGACCGAACCGGTCCTGGTCGCGGGCCGCGGCTCCGGTCTCGACGACGTCGGGTGGGCCGTCAAGACCGCGGCGATCCGCGACGCCCGCCGCCGCGGTCACGACGCCCGCCACGACACCGACGCCCTGCTCGCGACCGTGGGTGGACGCGACCTCGCGATCCTCGCCGGGATCGTGCTGCAGGCGGCGAACCGCCGCGTGCCGGTGCTGCTCGACGGCGTCAGTGCCGTCGCCGCGGGCCTCGTCGCCCGCGACGTCTCCCCGCGCATCACCCGCTGGATCCGCGTGGCGCACGCGGGCACCGACGCCGCCGAACGACTCGCGGTGCAACGGTCCGGCATGCAGCCGATGCTCGACCTCGAGCTCTCGGGCGTGGGCGTCGCGGCCGGCCTCGGCGGTCTGCTCGCGATCGGCCTCGTCGACACCGCCGCCCGCCTCGCCGACGCCCCCCTCTCCTACGCCGCCCCCGCACCGGACCCCGATCCAGAACCCACGCCCGATCCAGAACCCACGCCCGATCCGGAACCCACGCCCGATCCGGAACTCACGCCCGATCCGGAACCCGGAGCCGCCTGACCTGGCGAGTGGTCACCTTCCCCGGTGAGTGGTCAGCAAGTTCCGCCCACTCACGGGGAGAAGTGCCCACTCGCCGGGTCGTCCCGGGGCGGGCAGGCCACGTGACCCCTGCGCCGGACGAGCCGACGAGGGGACCTCAGCGGACGTGTGAGGGCACGAACGGCGGCTTGACGACCACGACGGGCACGGAGCGGCCGCGGACGTCGACGGCCAGGGTGGCGCCGTCCTCGATCCCGGCGGCGGTGTCGAGCAGGGCGAGCGCGATGCCGGCGCCGAGGGTCGGGGAGAACGTGCCGCTGGTGACGACGCCGACGGGCGCACCGTCGGCACCCACGACCGTCATCCCGTCACGCGGGACCCCGCGGCCCTCGACCCTCAGCCCCCGCAACGACCGGCGCGGGCCGGCCGCCTTCTCGGCCACCACGGCGTCGTGGCCCGCGAACGTCGCCTTCCCCCACCCGACCGCCCAGCCGCTGCGGGCCTGGACCGGGGAGATCGCAGACGACAGCTCGTGGCCGTGCAGCGGATACCCCATCTCGGTGCGCAACGTGTCGCGGGCGCCGAGGCCCGCGACCTGACCGCCGGCATCGCGGACGGCCGCGACCAACCGGTCCCACAGCGCGGGGGCGGCGGAAGACGGCAGAACGATCTCGTAGCCGCGCTCGCCGGTGTAGCCCGTGCGGCAGACGACGGTCTCGGCGCTGATGGCGGGGTCGACGTCGGCGAAGGACATGTAGTCCAGGCCGGTCGGCAGGCCGACGGCTGCCATGACGTCGTCGGCGCGCGGGCCCTGCACCGCGAGCACGGCGTACTCGGCGTGCACGTTGAGCACCTCGACGGTGTCGGGGGCGTCGGCGGCGATCCGCGCGATGACGGCGTCGGCGTTGGCCGCGTTCGGGACCAGCAGCAGGTCGTCGTCGGCACGCAGGTAGACGATGAGGTCGTCGACGACGCCGCCGTTCTCGTCGAGCAGCATCGTGTACTGCGCCTGCCCGGGGCCGATGCGGTCAAGATCGTTGCTCAGGACAGCGTTCACGTGGGCGCGCGCACCCTCGCCGCGGACCAACGCCGTACCCAGGTGCGACACGTCGAACAGCCCGACGGTCTCGCGCACGGCGGTGTGTTCCCTGATGACGCCCGCGCCGGCGTACTCGATGGGCATGTCCCACCCGGAGAAGTCGGCGAACTTGGCGCCGAGCGCTTCGTGGCGGTCGTGCAGGGCGGTGTGTCGGGCGTCCACGCGGCGAGGCTAGCGAGGACGGCGGGGATCAGGCGGACGGGCCGCCGAGGCCAGGGGTGCGGCAGCTGTCGGCCGCGCTCCGGGCGCGGGTCCAGTCCCGCATCCGGGCCGGGTAACCGGTGACCGCGACGTCGTGCAGCGGGACCGCCTGCTTGCGGGCGAACGACCGCGCCGCGTGGGCGTCACCGATGCGCCGCCGTGTCCACTCCCCGCTCGGCGCGACCAGCACGACCGTGGTGCCGGTCACGCGGGTCGCCGGCTCGAGGTAGGCCTCGACACCGGGGTGGGCCGCGGCGAACCGGCGCAGGTGCTCCACGTCGGCCTTGTTCGCGTCCCGGTCCAGGGTCGGCGTCGCGTCGACGACCCGGTGCGGGTGGGTGCGGTGCGCACGCCGACGGAACACCTGGACTCCTCCCCGAGTCGGGTGGCACGGACGTCGAGGGACGCCGGCCTGACCGCCATCGTCGCCGCGACCTCGCGGTGGCGCCTGTGGCGTGACTGGGTGCTGGATGGGAACGTCGCGTTCGCTGCGGGCACACGGCCCGCTCCACGCGGGCGGGACCCGCGGTGACAAGATGGTGACGACGGGTGCACCGGCCCGTCCGGGTGCCACGCGCCCGTCGCGAGCCGCTGCCCGCACGTGGGTCAGCAGAGGGAGCGCCACCGTGACCAGCCAGTCCGCCGACATCGTGATCTTCGGCGCGGGGAGTGGCGGGTACGCCGCTGCGCTGCGCGCCGCCGAACTCGGCAAGCAGGTGGTCCTCATCGAGAAGGACAAGGTCGGCGGGACGTGCCTGCACCGCGGCTGCATCCCGACCAAGGCGCTGCTGCACGCGGGTGAGGTCGCGGACTCCGCCCGCGAGAGCGCCCAGTTCGGCGTCAAGGCCACCTTCGACGGCATCGACATGAACGCGGTCAACTCCTACAAGGACGGCGTGGTCAACCGACTGTGGAAGGGCCTGCAGGGCCTGCTCAAGCAGCCGAACATCACCATCGTCGAGGGCGAGGGCCGGCTCACCGACGCCCACACCGTCACGGTCGGTGAGAACTCGTACACGGCTCCCAACGTGGTCCTGGCCACGGGTTCGTACTCCCGCACGCTGCCGGGCCTCGAGGTCGACGGCACCCGCATCATCACCAGCGAGCACGCGTTGACGCTCGACCACGTGCCGGGCTCGGCGATCATCCTGGGCGGCGGGGTCATCGGCTGCGAGTTCGCCAGTGCCTGGAAGAGTTTCGGCACCGACGTCACCATCGTCGAGGCCCTCCCGCACCTGGTGCCGCTGGAGGACGAAGCCAACTCCAAGCTGCTCGAGCGGGCCTTCCGACGCCGCAAGATCGCCTTCAAGACCGGCGTGCGGTTCACCGGTGCGCAGGCCACCGACTCCGGCGTCACCGTCACGCTCGAGGACGGCTCGACCCTCTCGGCCGACGTGCTGCTCGTCGCCGTCGGCCGCGGCCCGACATCCCAGGGGCTCGGCTACGAGGAGGCGGGCATCGCCATGGAGCGCGGCTTCGTGCTCGTTGACGAGTACTGCCGCACCAACGTCGACGGCGTCTACGCGGTCGGCGACCTCATCCCCACCCTGCAGCTCGCCCACCTCGGGTTCGCCGAGGGCATCCTCGTCGCCGAGCACATCGCGGGCGTGCCGGTCGTCCCGATCGACTACGCGGGCGTCCCCCGCATCACCTACTCCGACCCCGAGGTCGCGTCCGTCGGACTCACCGAGGCCCAGGCGGTCGAGCGGCTCGGCGCCGACGAGGTCAAGACCCTCACCTACGACCTCGGCGGCAACGGCAAGAGCCAGATCCTCAAGACGCAGGGCGCGGTCAAGCTCGTCGCCGAGAAGGACGGCCCCGTGCTGGGCATCCACATGGTGGGCGCGCGTGTCGGCGAACTCATCGCCGAGGCGCAGCTGATCTACAACTGGGAGGCGCTGCCCAGCGACGTCGCCCAGCTGGTCCACCCGCACCCCACGCAGTCCGAGGCGCTCGGCGAGGCCCACCTCGCCCTGGCCGGCAAGCCCCTGCACACCCACGCCTGACCCGACGACGCCTCAGCGCGAAGACAGGAGAACAGCCCGCCATGTCGGTCTCCGTGACCATGCCCCGCCTCGGTGAGAGTGTCACCGAAGGCACCGTCACCCGATGGCTGAAGGCCGAGGGCGACACCGTGGAGGCCGACGAGCCGCTGCTGGAGGTGTCGACCGACAAGGTCGACACCGAGGTGCCGTCGCCCGCGTCGGGAACGCTGTTGTCGATCAAGGTCGCCGAGGACGAGACGGTCGAGATCGGCGTCGAACTCGCGGTCATCGGCGACGCCGCCGAGGGCTCGGGCGGTGGTGACTCCGCCGGTGGTGGCGACGCCGCTCCCGCGCCGGAGGCCCAGCCGGAGCCCGAGCCCGAGCCGGAGCCCGCACCGGAACCGCAGCAGCCGCAGGCGGCGCCCCAGCCTGCCGCACCCCAGCCCGTGGCGCAGCAGCCCGCGGCCCAGCAGCAGCCGGCGACCCAGACCGACTACGCCCCGCCCGCGGACGTCCCG
>NZ_JBTJEQ010000057.1:0-28914 GCF_054456675.1 Jatrophihabitans sp. YIM 134969 | reverse complement strand
AACGCGTGCGGGTCGCCGCCCCGGTCGGGGTGGTGCGCGGCGATCCACGCGCGTCGCGCGCGGCGGGGGTCGGTCACGGGCCGCTGGATCCTGGGCTGCTGGGGCCGGGCGGCAGGGCCGGCACCTCGGGCGCGGCGGTCAACGCCGGGACCTCGGGATCCGCACCGGCCGGCAACTCCGGAGTGCTGTTCCCGGCGGTGGACGCGTCATCGTCCGTGTCGTCGTCCGTGTCGTCGTCCGTGGCGAGATCGTCGACCACGAGGAGGAGGGAGCGGCCCTCGAGCCACGGCGTCAGGGCGTCGTCGACGCGCTGCCCGAGGTCCGGCAACGCCTCGCCGTAGCGGGCGACCACGTGGACCTCGACCTCGTCGGCGTCGGCCGCGACCCCGTTGGGTCCGTGGCCGTGGACGCGCACGACGCCCGGCAACGCCGACACCACCGCACGGATGCGGTCGGTGTCGACCGTTCCGGTCACTGGACCCGGGCCTCGGCGCCGGACGTGTCGTCGCCGTCGTCGTCGCCGGGGATGTGGATGTCGTCGACGGCGATGTTGACCTCGGTGACCTCCAGCGTGGTCATCCGCTCGATGGCGCCGATGACGTTGCGGCGGATCGCCTTGGTGACCTCACCGATCTCCACGCCGTACTCGATGACGACGTCGAGGTCGACCGCGGCCTGGCGCTCGCCGACCTCGACCGAGACACCTGCGCCGAGGCTGGGCCGGCCGCCGGGGATGCGCTCGCGGACCGCGCCGAACGCGCGCGAGGCGCCGCCGCCGAGCTTGTGCACGCCCCGGATCTCGCGGGCGGCGATCCCCGCGATCTTCTCCACGACGGTGTCGGCGATGGTGGTCTTGCCGTGGGTGGTCACGAGGGCGGTGTCTGCGGTGGTCGCGGGCGCCGACGTGGTGACGTCGGGCTTGGTGGTGGACGTGGCTGCCATGACGAGCCTCCTGGTACTGACGGTCTGGTGTTCGTGCCGGGCGGAGCACCGGAACGGCGGACACCTCTCTGACACGTCGTGCCCGCGGGTCGTCACACGCATGCACGGTGATCACCCTCACTGGGTCTGATCTCAGAACCCACGTGTTGGGTTGGAGGTCGTGGGGTCACGACGTCGTGGGGGCGTGGTGCCGGTCTGCCACGATGGCCGGATGAGGGGGAGGACGTGCTGACGACCTCCGACCTGCCCGAGGACGTGCTCGTGGCCCGCGCCCGCGAGGGCGACACCCGCTCGTTCGAGATCCTGCTGCGCCGGTACGAACGGATGGCGTACGCCTCGGCCCTGCGCATCCTCGGTCGCCGGGGCGATGCCGAGGACGCGCTCCAGGACGCGTTCCTCGCCGCCTGGCGGCAGCTGCCCGACTTCCGCGGTGACTCCGCGTTCTCCACCTGGCTGCACCGCATCGTCACGACCCGCGCGCTCAACCAGATCCGGTCGCGCGCGCGGCACGACGACCGCCGCGAAGGCCCCGACATCGCGGACGTCACCCACGGTGGGTTGGCGGTAGCGTCGGGCACGACCCCCGAGTCACAGGTCGAGGCGGGCGCGCTGCTGGCGGCGTTGCAGCGCGCTCTCGCCGACCTGCCGGAGCAGCAGAGGTGGTGTTGGGTGCTGCGCGAGATCGACGGGTGCAGCTACGAGGACGTCGCCGAGATCACCGGCGCCAGCGTCACCACCGTCCGCGGTCGGTTGCACCGTGCACGGATCACCGTCGCCGAGGCCATGGCGGAGTGGCGATGACCGCCCCGCTGCTGCCGTGCGGCCGTGACCCGCTCGACGTCGCCGACCACGCCACCCACGGCACCCTCGACGAACACGAGTCCACCTGCCCGTTCTGCGCCGAGGTCGTCGCCGCGGCCCGGCTGTCGGCGAAGCTCGGGACCGAGGCTGCCGCGGTGGAGGTGCCGGCGCCGTCGCGCGACCTGGTCTCGACGGTGATGCGCTCGGTGCGCACCGAGCTGCGCACCGCCCGCGAGATCCCGCTGGACTCCCCCGACGGTGCCGCCTTCGCCACCGACCACGTCGTGGCGGCCGTCCTGCGCGACGCCCTGGACGCCCACAGTCACCTCATCGTGTCGTCCTGCCGGATCGAGCTGCTCGCCGACGGCCTCGGGGTGCGGATCGAGGCGGTGGGCCGCTACCCGGACGACCTGCGGGCGGAGGCGACCGGTGCCCGTGACCTCGTCATCGCCACCCTGCTCTCGGACTTCGGCCTCGTCGCCACCGCGGGTGTCGACGTCGCGGTGGTCGACCTGATCGAGCCGGTCTCGTGAAGCTGGAGATCCGCGACCCGGTCGTCGCCGAGGTGACCCGTCGGACCGCCTCGACCGTGCCGGGTGTCGCCCGCCTGCACGAACTCCCGTGGCCCGCGAGCCTCGGGCGCGGTCGCAACCGTGACGTCGAGATCGACCGGTCCGCGGGCGTCCTGGTGGTCACGGTGCGCCTCGTGGCGGGGCGCGGTCACCCGGTCATCGAGGTCGTCCGCACCGTGCAACGGTCCGTGCGGGGGGAACTCCGGCGGCTCACCGGGCTCGTCGCCGAGGTCGTCGTGGTCGTCGTCGACCTGGACTGATCCCCACCTCAGGACTTCCCCCTACGCTGACGCCCGTGCCTCGCCGCGTGTCCGTGACCTACCGGGGCGTCATGCTCATCGCGACTCCGATCGTGCGCCTGTGGAGTCGGCTGCGGGTCGACGGTCTCGAGCTCGTCGCGCCGTCCGGGCCGGTGCTGATGATTGCCAACCACGACAGCCAGTGGGACCCGCTGGTGGTGGGCGTCGCCGCGCGGGGCGTCCAGGTGCGGGCGCTGGCGAAGGCGTCGTTGTGGAAGAACCCGATCGTCGCCAAGGTGCTCGACGGCATGGGGCAGATCCCGATCGAGCGGGGACGCAGCGACCACGCGGCGCTCACCAACGCGATCGAGCAGCTGGAGGCGGGTGCCTGCATCGGCATCTTCCCCGAGGGCACGATCTCGCGCGGCCAGCAGCTGCGAGCGCTCTCGGGTGCCGGCCGGCTCGCCCTCGCCGCGCCGGGCACGCAGGTCGTGGGCGTCGCCATCACCGGGGCCGTCGACATCGTCCGCTTCCCGCGCCGGCCGCGGCTGCGGGTCGAGTTCTTCCTGCCGGAGGCCGGCCAGCCGCGCGAGGGTGAGAGTGCGGTGGCGCTCACCAAACGCGTCATGACCGAGGTGCGCGAGAAGGCGCCGCCCGCGCCCGCCGGGCGTCATCCCGGGAAAGCGCCTCGCGTGGCGAGGTAGGTTCGAGGCGTGGCCCGGCTGGTGGAAGTGTCCGACTGACCTTCGTCAGTCGTCCCCACCACACCCCGAAGGCCCGTTCATGCTCCCGCTCGACAAGTCCCACATCCAGCGCGCCCTCGTCAACGTGACGAAGAGTGAGCGCACCGCCGTCACCTTCCCCGTCGACTTCGACTCCGTCCCGTGGGACGCCCTCGACTTCTTCGGCTGGCGGGACCCGAAGAAACCCCAGCGCGGGTACCTCGTCCGCGTGCGCGACGACGGCCCCGTGGCCGTCGCCGTGCAGACGGCCGCGGCCCCGACCGCCACGCCCCGCAAGGCGATGTGTTCGATCTGCCGGGCGGTCGACGCCGCGAGCTCGATCGCGCTGTTCGCCGCCCGCCGCACCGGTCCCGACGGCCGCAAGGGCGACACCGTCGGCACCTACATCTGCAGCGGCCTCGACTGTTCGCGGCAGTTGCGGGTGCCGGAGCCCAAGCCGGGGCGGGCGATCATCGGGGCGCAGGACGCCGATCAGGACCTCCTGGCCGCGGAGATGCTGCAGCGCCTCGACGGCTTCCTCGCCGCGATCGGCGCCTGACCGGGCCGACCTCCACCGGGGGCGGCTCACGACTCCGGACCCCGCGTGTGGTGGGCTCTGCCCGTGCTGCCGCGGACGATCGTCACGACCGACTACCACACCGGCGGTGAGCCGTTCCGGATCGTGGCCGAGCCGCCGGTGGCGATCCCCGGCGCCACCGTGGCGGAACGGCGGGCGCTCGCGATCGCCGATCCGGGCGTCCAGGCGCTGCGAGCGGTGCTGTGTTCCGAACCGCGCGGTCACGCCGACATGTACGGCGGGTTCATCGTGCCGCCGGACGACGACGGTGCCGACTTCGGCGTGCTCTTCTGGCACAAGGACGGCTTCTCGACGGCCTGCGGGCACGGGACGATCGCGCTCGGCGTCTGGGCCGTCGACACGGGGCGGGTGACGGCGCCGGACGACGGCAGCGTCGACGTCGTGGTCGACGTGCCGTCCGGGCGGGTGACGGCCCGGGTGCACCGCGCCGCCGGACGCACGGTCGCGGTCGACTTCGTCAACGTGCCGAGCTGGGTCGTCGCGCGCGAGGTCCCGGTGAGCACCTCCCGCGGAGACACCACGGTCACCGTGGCGTTCGGCGGGGCGATCTACGCGACGTTGCCTGCTGCAACGTTCGGGTTGTCCGTCACGCCGGCCCACCTCGCCGAGCTCACCGCGCTCGGCCGGGAGATCAAGTGGGCGCTCGACGACGCCGACGTCGCGCAGCACCCGACGGACCCTCGTTTGTCCGGCGTCTACGGCACGATCTGGTTCGACGAACTGGGCGACACCGACGGCGTGGTGCACCAGCGCAACGTGACCGTCTTCGCCGACGGCGAGGTCGACCGCTCACCGTGTGGATCCGGCACCAGTGCGCGACTGGCCGTGCTCGCCGCCGACGGCCGGTTGCCCCGCGAGACGGTGCTGCGCCACGACTCGATCGTCGGGAGCCGCTTCACCGGGACGGTGCTGGAGACGCTCGAGGTCGACGGTCGGGCGGCGGTGGTCCCGCAGGTCACCGGCACGGCGTACCGCACCGGGGAGCACACCTTCGTGATCGACCCGCACGACGACCTCGTGCCGGGCTTCGTGTTGCGATGAGGTTCCTCGACGCCGCGGCCGTTGCGGCGCTCGGTCCGGCAGCGGCGGTCGAGGCGGTTTCGGCCGCACTGCGCGGGGGATTCGACCCGGCCGACGACCCGGCACGGATCCGGGTCGACCTCGCGCACGGCCACTTCCTGCTCATGCCGTCGTCCACGTCGGACGCGGCCGGTGTGAAGGTGGCGACCGTTGCACCGGGCAACGCTGACCTGGGTCTGCCGCGCATCCAGGCCACGTACCTGCTCTTCGACGCCACCACCCTCGCGTTGCGGGCGGCGCTCGACGGCACCGCGCTGACCACCCTGCGGACCCCGGCGGTGTCGATCGCGGCCGTGCTGCCGGTGCTGCCCGACCGCCCCCTCACCGTGGCCGTCGTCGGGGCCGGACCGCAGGCGCGCGGCCACGCCGCCACCCTCGCGGCGGTGCGGGAGCTCGCCGAGGTGACCTACCTGGTGCGCGACCCGGCCGGCACCGAACTTCCGGCCCGTCGGCTCGGCTCCGCCGATGCGGCCGTGGTGCTCGCGCGGGCGGACGTCGTCGTCTGCGCGACCTCGGCCCGCACGCCGGTGTTCGACTCGGCGCTGCTGCGCGACGACGTCGTCGTGGTGGCCGTCGGTTCCCACGAGCCCGACCTGCGGGAACTCGACGCCGCGCTGATGAGCCGGTCGACGGTCGTGGTCGAGTCCCTGGCATCGGCCACCCGGGAGGCGGGCGACGTCGTCCTCGCGGTCGCCGAGGGCGCGGTGAGCGTCGGCGACCTCGTGCCGATGCGGGACGTGGTCGCCGGCGCGGTGGTGCCGCCGCCCGGCCGGCCGGTGGTGTTCAAGGGCGTCGGCATGTCGTGGCAGGACCTCGTGGTCGCCGAGGCGGTGGTCGCGGCTACGTCTGGGACGGCCCCGTCAGGGTGACCCCGACCGGCCCGACCCGCAGCACGCCGTCGTCGAGCGGGGTGGTCCGGACGCCGCCGCGCCCGCGCATCGCCGTCCAGGTGCCCGCGCCGACCACCACGTCGAGCCAGCGGCAGGGGTTGGCCGCGCGGTTGACCCGGAACCGGATCGGACCGTCGCCGGAGTCGAGCGTGACGGTGTGTCCGACTAGGGCGTCGACGTCGAGCCCGCGCAGCAGGACGTTGCGGCGCAGGGCCCGCAGGTCGGGCGGGCCGGGCAGGTCCCCGACCGCGTCGGCGGAGACGAACGTGACCGCGGCGTCGCGGTGCGCGGGTCGGTTGAAGTAGCGGTCGCCGACCAGACCCTGACCGGAACGGACCTGGGCGACCTCGACCAGCTCGCCCGTCGTCTCGGGTCCCGGGCCGTCGGCGGGGCGGCCCTCGTAGCGGTGGGTCGGCGCGACCAGCAGTTGGACGATCTCGACCGGCACGGCGCCCATCATCCCGGGCGCGGCAGGATGGGCGTGTGCAGCCTCGGTACGAGCCCGACCCGTGGGCGATGCAGTTGGTCGCGCGGGTCGAGAAGGTCGACCCGCCGACCCGGACCGACGTGCTGACGGCGTCGGCGATGGCGGTCGTCGCCCTGCTCGACGACGAGCGGGCGCTGCCCGGTGGGGAGTGGTTCGAGGCCGTGACCTCGTGGACCGACCGGGCGATCCGCAAGCACTGTCGGCGGGCGCGGGGGATCGCGTGGGAGCGGGCCGAGGCGGTCGGCGGTGTGACCGTTGCACACGGCAGCGCTCTGGTGCGCGCGTACCCGCCGACGCCGGTGGGGGAGATCCCGGTCGACATCGGCAAGCTCCAGCTCGAGGGGTCGAGTGAGCTGCCGGATCCGGACCGGGTCGGTGCCCGGGTGCGGCCCGACCACGACGTCGTCATCGCCGTCTCCGCCGAACCGTTCCTCCCCTGGGGCAAGGCGGCCGCGGCGACGGGCCACGCCGCGCAACTGAGCCGTGGCGCGATGGGCGGGCGCCGGGCCCGTCGGTGGAGCGAGGCCGGGCACCCGCTGCGGGTCGTGCAGCCCGACGTCGCCGGGTGGCGCGAGGCCGTGCGCACCGCCGACGTCGTCGTCCGCGACGGCGGGCACACCGTGGTGGCCCCCGGGACCGTCACGGCCGTCGCCTGGTTCTGAGCGAGGGGCGCGGCCGGGGTCGTGGGTAAGGCGACACCCGTGGATCAACTGGTGCTGGTGCGGCACGGCGAGAGCCTCGGCAACGTCGCGCGGGAACGGGCCTACGCCGAGCACGCGGACGTCATCGACATCGCCGAGCGCGACGCCGACGTCGCGCTGTCGGACCGTGGGCGCCGCCAGGCCGCGGCGGTGGCGGCCGTGCTCGAGACGGGCGACGACGTCACGGCGTGGTCGTCGAACTACCTGCGCGCGTTGCAGACCGCCGAACTGGCCCTGCCGCCCGAGATGTTCGCGCGTCTGCAGGTCGACGAGCGGCTGCGCGACCGGGAGCTCGGCATCCTCGACAAGCTGACCGGCTGGGGCATCCTCGACCGCTTCCCGGACGAGGCCCGGCGACGCCGCGAGCTGGGCAAGTTCTTCCACCGGCCGCCGGGCGGGGAGTCGTGGGCCGACGTCGTCCTCCGGTTGCGGTCGTGGCTGCACGACGTCGGACCGGGCCGGCATGTGGTCTTCGCGCACGACGCCGTCATCGTGCTGGTGCGGTACGTCCTCGAGCACCTCGACGAGGCGACGGCGCTGCGCATCAGTGACGAGCAACCGCTGTCCAATGCATCGATCACGGTGTTGCGGCGGGAGGACGGCGGTGCGTGGGTGGCGGTCGCGCACGGCGACAGCGACCACCTCGGCCACCTCGAGACCGAACACCCGCCCGAGCCGGACGCGGGGCCGGCGTCGTGACCGAGGTCGTCAGTCCGGCCGTCCTGCGCGGGTGGCCCCTGCCCGGCGGTGGGGGCTCCAAGCACGCGCGGGGGCACGTCGTCGTCGTGGGCGGCTCGGCCGCGACACCGGGCGCGGCGCTGCTGGCCGGGCTCGCCGCCCTGCGGATGGGTGCCGGAGTGTTGGCGCTCGCGGTGCCCGAGGCGGTGGCGATCCCGCTCGCGGTCGCCCTCCCGGAGGCGATGGTGCAGCCGCTCGGCGCCGCCACCCCGGAGCTGGTCGGTGACGCCACCGCGGTGCTGATCGGCCCGGGGTTCGACGCGCCGGGCTCGACCCGGACCGCGCTGGAGACGGTGCTGCCGCACGTGCCGGACACCGCCCGGCTCGTCCTCGACGCCTTCGCGCTCGGGGTGCTGCCCGACGTCGCCCGCCTCATCGAGCCGTTCGCGGGCCGGCTGGTGCTCACCCCGAACGACTCCGAGGCGGCGCGGTTGCTCGACGTCGACGACGCCCCCGACGACGCCGCCGTCCGGCTGGCCGAGCGCTACGGCGCGGCCGTCAGTCACAGCGGCACGATCGCGTCGCCCGACGGCACGGTGCGCGCGGTCGACACCGGCCACGCCGGGCTCGGGACGTCGGGCAGCGGTGACGTGCTGGCCGGGGCCGTCGTGGGCGTCGCCGCGCGGGGCGCCGAACCGGATCAGGCCGCGTGCTGGGCGACCTACGCCCACGCCGCCGCGGGCGACCGCCTCGCCGCCCGTGTCGGACGCCTGGGCTTCCTCGCCCGCGAACTGCTCGACGAGCTCCCGGTGATCCTCACCGAGCTCGAGTCCTGACCCTGATCCTCACCAAGCTCGAGTCCTGATCCTCACCGAGCTCGAGTCCTGACCCGCCGCCGCGCCCGACCCGCCCCACAGAACTGGTGAGTGGTCACCTTCCCCCGTGAGTGGTCAGCAATTGGTGACCACTCACCGCAGGACGTGACCACTCACCAGAGGGGGGCAGGTCGGATCGGCCGCGCGGTCAGCCCTGACGGGTCTTGTGACGCGGGTTGTTCCTGCTGATGACGTAGGTCCGGCCGTGACGCCGGATCACCTGCGTGCCGGGCTGGGCCTTCATGCTCTTGAGCGAGTTGCGCACCTTCACGGTGATCTCCTGTGCTGTCTGGTGGTGGCGGGACCCGGCGAGGGTCAGCGTTCCTCGCGGAACTCGACTATCTGGCGCAGCTGGGCGTCGTACTTGCGCAGGCGCAGCCGGTCCGGGTCGTTCTGCTTGTTGACGGTGGTGGTGTACGTCGAGCCGGTGCCCGCGGAACTGCGGAGCGTCACGACGCGACGGGCGTTGCGAGTGGTCATGTCCTCACCTCGCCCGATCCAACCACCGCCTACCGGGAACCATTCCCGACAAGCGGCACGCCTCAGTCCTCCGGCGGGGCCTTCTCCAGGCCGCCCTGGATGAGGTCCATGACCGAGCTGTCGGTCAGGGTCGTGACATCGCCCATCTCGCGGTGCTCGGCGACGTCACGCAGCAACCGGCGCATGATCTTGCCGCTGCGGGTCTTCGGCAGCTCGGGCACGACCATGACCTGCCGCGGCTTGGCGATCGCGCCGATCTCGGTGCCGACGTGGTTGCGCAGTTCCTGGATCAACGCCTCGGCGGCGGCCTCGTCGCCCTCCTCCGCCGCCGCGGCGGCGTCCCCGCGCAGGATGACGAACGCGACGATGGCCTGACCGGTCGTGGGGTCGTTCGCCCCGACCACCGCGGCCTCCGCGACCTTCGGGTGCGACACCAGCGCCGACTCGACCTCGGTGGTCGAGATGCGGTGGCCCGAGACGTTCATGACGTCGTCGACCCGGCCGAGCAGCCACAGGTCGCCGTCGTCGTCCTTCTTGGCGCCGTCGCCGGCGAAGTAGAAACCCTTGTCGGCGAAGCGGGACCAGTAGGTCTCGCGGAAGCGTTCCGGGTCGCCCCAGATGCCGCGGGTCATCGACGGCCACGGTTCGGTGAGCACGAGCAGTCCGCCCTGGCCGTCGGCCACCGGCGTGCCGTGGTCGTCGACGACCTCGGCCCCGATGCCCGGCAGGGCCGTCATGGCCGAACCCGGCTTGGCGTGGGTGACGCCCGGCAGCGGCGCGATCATCATCGCGCCGGTCTCGGTCTGCCACCAGGTGTCGACGATCGGGGCCTTGTCGCCACCGATCACCCGGCGGTACCACATCCACGCCTCGGGGTTGATGGGTTCGCCGACCGAACCCAGCACCCGCAACGACGACAGGTCGTGCCCCGCCGGGATCTCCTCGCCCCACTTCATGAAGGTGCGGATCGCGGTCGGCGCGCAGTAGAGGATCGACACCTTGTACTTCTCGACGATCGACCACCACCGGCCCTTGTCGGGGGTGTCGGGCGTGCCCTCGTACATGACGGTCGTGGCGCCGTTCGCGAGCGGGCCGTAGACGATGTAGCTGTGGCCGGTGATCCAGCCGACGTCGGCCGCGCACCAGTAGACGTCGGTCTCGGGCTTGAGGTCGAAGACGGCCCAGTGCGTGTACGCGGCCTGGGTGAGGTAGCCGCCGGTGGTGTGGAAGATCCCCTTGGGTTTCCCGGTGGTTCCCGACGTGTAGAGGATGAACAGCGGGTGCTCGGCGGGCATCGGTTCGGGCGTGTGCTCGGCGGGCGCCGCGGCCAGGGCGTCGTGCCACCAGACGTCGCGACCCTCGGTCCACTCGACCTCGTTCTCGCCGCGCTTGACGACGAGCACGTTGGTCACCGAGGTCGCGCCGCGCGACAACGCGTCGTCGACCGCGGGCTTGAGCGCGAACACCGATCCGCGCCGGTAGCCGCCGTCGGCGGTGATCACGACCTTGGCCTCGGCATCGACGATGCGGTCGTTGAGCGCCTGCGCCGAGAAGCCGCCGAAGATCACCGAGTGCGGCGCCCCGAGCCGCGCGCAGGCGAGGAACGCCACGACGGCCTCGGGGATCATGGGCAGGTAGATCGCGACCCGGTCGCCCTGCCGGATCCCGAGCTCGGCCAGGGCGTTCGCCGCCCGCGAGACGTCCTCCTGCAACTGCGCGTAGGTGATCGTGCGGGTGTCGCCGGGCTCGCCCTCCCAGTGAATCGCGACCCGGTCACCGAGGCCGTTCTCGACGTGCCGGTCGATGCAGTTGTAGGCGACGTTGAGCTCGCCGCCGTCGAACCACCTCGCGTCCGGGACGTCCCAGGACAGCGCGGTGTCCCACTCCTTGGCCCAGGTCAGCCGCCGGGCCTGGGTCTCCCAGAACCCGATCCGGTCCTCGCGCGCCGCCTCGTACGCGTCGGCCTTGACGTTGGCGTGCTCCGCCAACTCGGCCGGCGGCGCGAACCGCCGCTCCTCGCGCAGCAGGTTGGACAGGCCCTCGTTGGTCTCGGTCACGGGTGGAGCTCCCTCGGTGCTCGACGGCGCGTGCGGCGGATGGACCGATCTTGCACCACGAGCCTGGGACCGCGCCGACACCTGCGGAGGGTGCCCTACCTGACCGGCCGGGGCCCCGGCTCGTGCGCCTGGGCGACGGGACCGACCTCGCCGTGGTGGATGACCTCGGGCACGTTCTCCCCCTCGTCTCAACCACGACGTCCGTCGTTGCCCGGGGCTAGCTTGGGCGACGTGGTGGGCAATCCCGCGCGGCGGACCGCGTTGACCGACGCCGGCATCGCCGTCCTGGCGCGCGACGGCGCGCGGGGGCTGACCCACCGGGCTGTGGACGCCGAGGCCGGGGTGCCGGTCGGGACCACCGGCAACTACTTCCGCTCCCGCGCGGACCTGCTCGAGGCCCTCGTCGCCCGCATCTTCGAACGCCTCGCTCCGGAACCCGAGGTGCTCGCGTCCTTCGCCCGGCGCCGGCCGTCCCGGGCCCGGTTCGCCGACCAGATCCGCGACATCGTCCGGCGGCTGCTCCTGCACCGCGACGACACCGTGGCGCTGTTCGAACTGCGCATCGAGGCGGCCCGACGGCCCGAGGTCGCGGCCGTCATGACCCCCGCGCTGGTCGGGGGGTTCCAGGCCGACCTCGCGTACCACGCCGAGGCGCGGCTGCCTGGTGGCCCGGCGGAGATCGCGCTGTTCCACTACGCCGTCGACGGTCTGCTGCTCGACCTGCTCACGGTGTCGATCGGCTCCGGCACGGCGCCGGACGACGTGGTCGACGTCCTGGTCGAGCGGCTGCTGCCGCGCGGGCGAGCGGTACGGGCGTGACGCGCGAGCCGGAACGACGTGCGACGTCCGTGCTGTCCTGGGCGCTCGGGATCCTGCTGCTCGTCACGGGCACGGACCACTTCCTGTCGCCCTCGGGCTTCGAGGCGATCGTGCCGCGGGCGTTGGGCTCACCGGCGTTCTGGGTCGCCGCGAGTGGTGTCGCGGAACTGCTCGTGGCGGTGGGGTTGCTCGTCCGGCCCACCCGACGCCTCGCGGCCCTGGCGGCCGTCGTGCTGTTCGTCGTGGTGTTCCCGGCCAACGTGCAGATGGCGCTCGACTCCGGCGACGGCACGCCCGGCTGGACCCACGTGCCGTGGGTGGCGTGGGCCCGGCTGCCGTTGCAGATCCCGCTGATCGTGTGGGCGGGGTGGATCGCCGCGACGACGTCGTCGACGGTGTGGCCGGTGCGCCGTCGCCCGGTCGAGAGGTGACGCCGCCGGTCGACCGGCTCACACGCGGGTGAAGGCGAGCCGTCCGTTCGCGCGGTTGCGGAAGACCAGGTCGGGTCGCGGGGTGCCGTCGTCGGCGGTGACCTGCACGCGCACGTCGAGCCAGCCGTCGCCGTTGACGTCGACCGCCTCGGGCTCGTAGCTCGCGGGCGATGCCGCGGTGTCGGCCACCAGCTGCACCGCCGTGCCAGTGCTGCCGTCGACGACCGTGACGCCGACGTTGACCCCGCTGTAGAACGCGTGGGCGTCGAGGATGTCGACGCCGCGGCCGTGGTCGAAGTCGGCGAAGGCCAGGTCGTCGAGGGCCGAGGGGGCGCTGGTCCACAGCAGTCGGTAGGTCGACGCCCGGCCGGTGTAGACCTCGACGCCGGACCCCTGGTCGGTGCGTTCGACGAGGTCGCCGAAGCCGTCGCCGTCGAGGTCCTGCGTGGTCAGCGACGACGGCTGGAACATGGCGTTGGTGGCGCCGTCCCACGTCCACCGCTGGGTCGCCGGTGCCCAGCGGAAGAACTGGACCGACTTCCCGCCGATCGGCGCGACCGACGACCAGGTGACGGCCAGCCGCGCTGCTGCCGCGGTGGGTCCGGGCAGCACCACGCCGAGGTCGGGGCACTCGACGACCATCGAGCCGCGCACCGGGAGTGGACGGAACGCACCGGTGGTCGACGTGCTGCCGTCCTTCTTGCCGGGACGCACCCGGGCTGCGCACGACGGCACGGAGGACGTGGTGTCGCGGCCGAGGGTGACGACATCGGGTCGGTGGTCGGCCGTGAGGTCGCCGACGATCGGACGGCTCGTCTCACTGAAACGGGGTGCGGCGGTGGCGGCGGCGGGCGCAGCAGTGGTGCACAGGGCAACGATCACCGCAGCGGCGGACAGCAGGGCAGGACGGAGCGGCACGTGTGGTTTCCGATCGGGAGGTCGACACCCCCGTGCCAACGTCGTGATCTTGCACCAACGAACGCCGCAGCGCGCGCCGAGTTGATCAGGAGGTCGAGAGTTCCTGGAAGCTGAACCGGCCACTCTGCGACCGGTTCACGAAGTACCGCGGCGGGTTGTCGCCGGTCTCGGCGTCGGTGTCCACGACGATGTCCGGGTAGGCGTCGCGGTTGAGGTCGACGGTGGCGATGCGGTAGCCCCGCACGTAGTCGTCGTCCGCCGTGAAGAAGCCGCTGACCAGCGTGCGCACCGCGCCGGTCCGGCCGTCGACGACCGCGGCGTAGGGGGCGTACGAGCCGTCCGAGTACGTGGACGCCAGGGCGTCGGTGCCGCCGGCGTGGTTGAGGTCGACGAACTGCAGGCCGGAGCCGGGCAGGTACACGCCGGGGTTCGGTCCGGTGTCGTAGAGCAGTTCGAACGAGGTGCCGCGGCGCTGGTACATGACCGACCCGTCGCCCTGGTCGGTGCCGTCCTGCCAGAAGTCGCCGACGTGGTCGCCGTCGAAGTCCACGGTGCCGAACGAACGCGAGATCTGGCCAGCGCCGAAGCTGCTCAGCAGCGGCGCGTACCCCTGCTGCAGCGCGCGGCGGGTCAGCGAGTAGACCCCCGTCCCCCGGAAGCTGGTGGCGTCCGCGTACACCGCGAGCAGCAGGTTGTTCACGGGCCGCGGTGCGGTGGACACGACCCCGAGTGTCGGGCAGACCTGGTAGTTCGACGGGTCGTCGTTCACGGTCTGCAGGTGCACCGTCTTCGCGGCGTCGAACCCTCCGCCGGCCCGGCCGGCCCGGACGAGCGCCACACAGTCGAGGTGGTCAGCGGGCCCCTGCGCGGCGAAGGCCACCCGGTCCTTGAGTCCGTCACCGGTGACGTCGCCCATGACCACGGAGGTCGGTGCGGCCTGGGCGCCGGCCGCGCCGACGAACGCCGTTCCGGCGGTGAACAGCAACGTCAGCGCCGCGATGGTGACGCGGCGGGTCCTCGAGGTCATGGCCGATCCGTCCCGGATGTCGTGTTCGGGTGGTGTGTGACGCAATCATCGCGGAGCAACAGCTTCCACACAAGCTTCTGACGCGGGGTGTTCGTCCCCGGACGGGGGAGGGGCCGACCGCTGCGACGGGCACCGGTGGTCACGGTGGGGACGGCTGGTCGATACCGTCGTTCCGAGTAGCTTTGTGACCCCCGTCATCCGAGGAGGAGACAGCAGCGTGGCTGTGACCGGTACGACCGCCGAACCCGGCGTACGCACGTTCACCCGGGTGGCGATCGTCAACCGCGGCGAGCCCGCCGTCCGCTTCCTCAACGCGGCCCGCGAGTACGCGGCCGAGCGTGACGTCCCGCTGACGACCATCGCGCTCTACACCGACGTCGACCGGCACGCCTGGTTCGTCCGTGACGCCGACGAGGCGTACCGGCTGGGCCCCGCGTCGTCACCGGACCCCACGACCGGCAGCACCCGGCTGACCTACCTCAACCTCGAGATCCTGCGCGAGGCGTTGGTCGCCACCCGCGCCGAGGCGGTGTGGGTCGGCTGGGGGTTCGTCGCCGAGGACCCGGCCTTCGCCGAACTGGTCCGCGAGCTCGGGCTGGTGTTCATCGGCCCCTCCCCGGAGTCGATGCGGATGGTCGGCGACAAGATCGCCGCCAAGCAGCTGGCCGAGAAGGTCGAGGTGCCGGTGACGCCGTGGAGCGGCGGCCCGGTGCACACCGTCGAGGAGGCCGTGCAGCACGGCGAGCACATCGGGTTCCCGCTGGTCGTCAAGGCCACCGCGGGTGGTGGTGGCCGCGGCATCCGCATGGTCAACGCGCCCGACGAACTCCCCGCGGCGTTCGAGTCGGCCCGCAACGAGGCCCGCCTCGCCTTCGGCGACGAGCGGGTCTTCATGGAGTGGAAGGTCGACGGCGCGCGGCACATCGAGGTGCAGATCGCCGCCGACGAGCACGGCGGAGCGTGGGCCGTCGGCGTCCGGGACTGCAGCGTGCAGCGGCGCAACCAGAAGGTCATGGAGGAGTCGGCCTCGACCGCGCTCCCCGCCGAGACCGAACGTGCGATCGCCGCCGCGGGCATCCGCATCGCCCAGGCCACCGGCTACCACGGGGTCGGGACCATCGAGTTCCTCTACCTCCCCGAGCGCGACGCGTTCTTCTTCATGGAGGTCAACACCCGCCTGCAGGTCGAGCACACCGTCACCGAGGCCACCACCGGGGTCGACCTGGTGAAGCTGCAACTCGACCTCGCCCGCGGACTCCCGCTGCCGGCCGCGGCGCCGCCGCCCGCGCACGGGCACGCGATCGAACTCCGGCTCAACGCCGAGGACCCGCTGCAGGGCTTCGCGCCCTCCCCGGGCCGCCTGGTGGTCTTCGCGCCGCCGCAGGGCCCGGGCATGCGCGTGGACTCCGGCGTCACCGAGGGCGATGTCATCCCGCCCGAGTACGACTCGATGATCGCCAAGATCATCGCGTGGGGGCGTGACCGGCCCGAGGCGATCGCCCGCATGCGTCGCGCCCTCGGCGACACCCTCGTGCTGGTCGAGGGCGGCACGACCAACCGCGCGTTCCTGTTGTCGCTGCTGGAACAGCCCGACGTCGTGAACGGCACGATCGACACCCTGTGGCTCGACCGCACCATGGCGTCGGGCGGGCTCACCTCGGCCGCCGGCGACGACGACGCCCGCGCCGCCCTGTTGCTGGCGGCGATCGACACGTACCGGCTGCAGCGGGACGTCGAGCGTGGTCACCTGTTCTCGACCGCCCTGCGCGGGCGCCCGGAACTGTTGCACATGGGTTCGGACACCATCGACCTGCAGTACGCCGGTCGCACCTACAGCTTCCAGGTGTGCGAGATCGCCCCGGCGCGTTACCGGGTCTCGGTCGACGACCGTGACCTCGACGTCGGCACGTTGTGGCTCGGCCGTCACCAGTTGCGCCTGCGGGCCCTCGGTCGTGACACCAAGCTGGTGTCGATGATCCACGGCGAGACCCACATGGTGGAGTCCGCGCGGGAGAGCTTCCGCATCGTCCGCGGAGACGCCGGCGTCGTCCGGGCGACCTCACCCGGCGTCGTCGTGTCCGTGGCCGTCGCCGCCGGTGACGAGATCAGCGCCGGTCAGACGGTCATGGTCGTCGAGGCCATGAAGCTCGAGAGTGCCGTCGTGGCGCCGGTCGCGGGCCGGGTCCGTGAGGTGCTGGCCGGCGCCAACGCACAGGTCGACGCCGGTGACCCGTTGCTGCGCATCGACGTCGAGTCCGACGACGACGCCGCCGCCGCGGCCGATGACGCCGTGTCCTTCGACGTTTTCCCGAGTGACCCACCGGGTACGGCCGTCGCCGTCCTGCGGCAGCGACTGCTGGGCTACGACACCGCGCCGTCCCAGTCGGCGTTGCTCGCCGGTCCGTGGCAGCCCGCCACCGACCCCGCCGGCATCGCCGCCGAGGACGAGGCGCTGCAGATCTTCGTCGACGTCTGCTCGGTGACCCAACGCGTCCCCGACGACGACGAACAGCCCGGTGGCTTCGAGGCGAGCCCCGAGGACCACCTGGCGACGTTCATGCGGTCGGTCGACCGCGCCGAGGAGGTCCTGCCGGAACGGTTCCTGTTGCGCCTGCGGCAGGTCCTCGCCCGGTACGGCGTCACCGAACTCGAACGCGGACCCGCGCTCGACGAAGCCGTCGCCCGCGTCTACAACGCCCGCCTCGGCCTCGCCTCGAACTCCCCGCACGTCGTGGCGCTGCTGCGGGCCCGGCTCACCGCGGCCGACGAGTTGCGGCCCGCGATGGGTGACGGGTTCGCCGACCTGCTCGACGCCGTCACCCGTGTCGCCGACGGCCGGTTCGCGGCCATCGCGGAACTCGCGCGCGCCACCCGCTTCCGTTACGTGGACGAGGGTGTCATCACCCAGGTGCGCAACGACGCCTTCGCCGAGGTCGAGCGGGAACTCGCGTGGCTGGAACAGCACGCCCCCGACGACCCCGAGCGGTCCGAGCACATCAGCTCGATCATCGCCATCCGGCCGGGTGTGGTCACCAACCTCATCGAACGGGCCTCGCGCACCGACGGGCTCGCGCGGGCGACGACCCTCGAGGCGTTGCTGTTCCGCCACTACCGCCAGCGTTTCCTCGACCGGATGACCGTGGTCGAGGACGGCGTCGTGCGCGCGCAGTACGTCCACCCCGACGGCACCTTCATCCAGTTGGTCGGCGCGGTCGGCGGCTGGGCCGACCACGACGCGGTCATCGCGTCGGTCGCGGCGGTCGTGCGCGACCTGCCCGAGAGCGCCGTCGTCCTCGAGCTCTTCTTCTGGCACGACGACGCCCTCGACACCGCCGCCACCGAGGAGGCCGCTCGGGCGGCGTTGTCGTCCGCGGACTTCGGTCGCGCCGTCCGCCGCGCCGTGGTCACCACCCACCGCCGTGGCGCGCAGACCGCTCACCACTTCACCTACCGCCACGGCGAGAACGGGTTCTTCGAGGAGCGGCTCTACCGCGACCTGCACCCGATGATCGCCGACCGCCTGGAACTGTGGCGGTTCTCGGAGTTCGATCTCGAACGTCAGCCCGCTGACGGCGGCGTCTACGTGTTCCGCGGTCGCGCCCGCAGCAACCCGGGCGACGAACGGATCTTCGCCCTGGCCGAGATCCACGACCTCACCCCGATCACCGACGACCGCGGCCGGGTCACGGCCTACCCCGAGATCGAGCGGACGTTCCTGGAGGCGGTCGGCGCGGTGCGTCGCGCCCAACTCGACGACAACCCGCGCACCCGCCTGCTGCGCAACCGCGTCACCCTCTACGTGCAGCCGCCGTGGACGCTCGGGGAGGACGTCGTCCGCGAACTGGCCCGCCGCCTCGCCCGTTCGGTGCGCGGTTCCGGACTCGAGCAGATCGTCGTGCGGGCCAAGGTGCCCGGCCGCGACGGCGAGCTCCACGACGTCGTGCTGCAGATGACCACGCCGCGTTCGGTCGGGTTCTCGCTGAAGGTCACGACGCCGTCGAACGAACCGATCGCGCCGCAGAGCACGTACGACAACAGCGTGCTGCGGTTGCGTCGACGCGGCGAGATCCCGCCGTTCGAGCTCGTGCGGTTGCTCACGCCGTCCGACGCCACGCGGTCGGACTTCCCGGTGGGTGAGTTCACCGAGTACGACCTCGAGGCCACCGACGATCCCGCGGTGCGGCAGCGGCTCGTCCCGGTCGAGCGGCCGGCCGGGCAGAACGTCGCCAACCTCGTCGCGGGCGTGTTGGTCAACCGCACGGCCAAGCACCCGGAGGGCATGACCCGGGTCGTGCTGCTCGGCGACCCCGGCCGCTCGCTGGGCTCGCTCGCCGAACCGGAGTGCCGCCGGATCGTCGCGGCCCTCGACCTCGCCGAGGAACTCGAGGTGCCGGTCGAGTGGTACGCGGTGTCCTCGGGCGCCAAGGTCGCGATGGACTCCGGTACCGAGAACATGGACTGGACCGCCGCGGCGCTGCGCCGGATCGTGGAGTTCACCCAGGCGGGCCACGAGATCAACATCGTGGTCAGCGGCGTGAACGTCGGCGCGCAGTCGTACTTCGACGCCGAGGCCACGATGCTCATGCACACCCGCGGGGTGTTGATCATGCTGCCGGGTGCCTCGATGGTGTTGACCGGCAAGCAGAGCCTCGACGTCTCCGGCGGGGTCTCGGCCGAGGACAACGTGGGCATCGGCGGTTTCGAGCGGGTGATGGGTCCCAACGGTCAGGCGCAGTACTCGGCGCCGGACATCGAGACCGCCTGCCAGATCCTGTTCGCCCACTACGAGCACACGTACGTCGCGCCCGGCGAACGGTTCCCGCGGCGCCGCCCGAACTCCGACCCGACCCTGCGTGACGTCCGCGAGTCGCCGCACCCGGTGACCGAGGGCAGCGACTTCACCACGGTCGGCGACGTCTTCTCCCTCGACGCCAACCCCGACCGCAAGAAGCCGTTCGACATCCGGGCCGTCATGTCGGCCGTCACCGACTCCGACGCCGCCCCGCTCGAGCGGTGGGCCCGGTGGCGCGGCGCCGAGGCGGCGACCGTGTGGGACGCCCACATCGGCGGCATCCCGGTCGAGCTCATCGGCATCGAGAGCAAGAACCTGCGGCGGCCCGGTCCGTTGCCCGCCGACGGCCCCGAGATCTGGACCGCCGGCACGTTGTTCCCGATGTCGTCGAAGAAGGTGGCCCGCGCGATCAACGCGGCGAGCGGCGTCCGTCCGCTCGTCGTGCTGGCGAACCTGTCCGGGTTCGACGGCTCGCCGGAGTCGATGCGCATGCTGCAACTGGAGTACGGCGCCGAGATCGGGCGGGCGGTGGTGAACTTCGACGGCCCGATCGTGTTCTGCGTCGTGTCGCGCTACCACGGCGGCGCGTTCGTCGTGTTCTCCAAGGCGTTGAACCGGCAGCTCGAGGCCGCGGCCGTCGTCGGCTCCAAGGCTTCGGTCCTCGGCGGTGCGCCCGCAGCCGCTGTCGTGTTCAGCCGCGAGGTCAACGCCCGCGTGCAGGCCGACCCCCGCGTCGCCGATCTCGCGGCCCGGTTCGAGGCGGCTCCGCCGGAGCAGCGCGCGGTGTTGCGGTTGCAGCTGGCCGAGATCACCGCCACGGTCCGGGGCGAGAAGCTCGGCGAACTGGCCGGCGAGTTCGACGCCGTCCACACCGTCGAGCGGGCCCGAGAGGTCGGCTCCGTCGACCACGTCGTCGCCCCCGAGCACCTGCGCCCGTACCTCGTCGACGCGCTCGAACGGGGCATGGCCCGTACCGAGGGCGAGCGGCGTCGGGGCCGGCACGCCCACTGACCCCTGGAGAACCCGTGAGCACCGCGCTGCCCGTCATCTCGCTCGCCGACGTCGCCGCGCCGGGGTTCGACGACGCCCTGCGCGACGCCTCGCACCGGTCGGGGTTCTTCTACCTGACCGGGCATGGCATCGACCCGGCGTTGTCGGAGCGGTTGTTCGCGGTGGCGCGGAAGTTCTTCGCGCTCCCGGATGCCGACAAGCGAGCCGTCGAGATGCTGGCCAGCCCGCACTTCCACGGCTACACCCGCCTGGGTGGGGAGTTGACACAGGGCGCGGTCGACTGGCGCGAGCAGATCGACATCGGGGCCGAACGGGTGGCCGTGACCGAGCCCGATCCCACGCGGCCGTGGCAGGTGCTGGACGGTCCGAACCTGTGGCCCCGCGCGTTGCCCGCACTGCGGCCGACGGTGGCGGCGTGGGAGGCGGCGTGCACCGAGGTCGCCGGGCGCCTGCTGCACGCGTGGGCGCGGGCGCTCGGGCAGGACGAGGACGTGTTCGACGCGGCCTTCGCGTCGGTGCCGTCGACGTTGATCAAGCTCATCCGCTACCCGGGCCGGACCGAACCGGAGTCCGAGCAGGGGGTCGGCGCGCACAAGGACCCGGGCGTGCTCACGCTGCTGTGGCTGCAGGAGGGGACGACCGGGCTGCAGGTCAGGCGCGGTGACGTGTGGCTGGATGTGCCGCCGCTGCCGGGTGCGTTCGTGGTCAACACCGGTGAACTGCTCGAGGTCGCCACCGACGGCTACCTCGTCGCGACCGACCACCGCGTCCTGTCGCCGCCCGCGGGCTCCGAGCGCATCTCGGTGCCGTTCTTCTTCAACCCACGCCTGGACGCCACGTTCCCCCGACTGGCCCTGCCGCCGGGCCTCGCCGCCCAGGCCGCGGGCGTCACGCAGGACCCGCACAACCGCATCAGCGCCACCTTCGGCGAGAACATGCTCAAGGCGCGGTTGCGGGCCCACCCGGACGTCGCGGCCCGTCACCACCCGGAGCTCGTGACACGCCGGTGACACGGAGTGGACATGCTGTCGGTGTGACCACCCCGATCGTGCCCCGCATCGAGTCCGAGATCGGACCGTTGCGCCATGTCGTGACCCACCGTCCGGGTCGCGAACTCGAGCGGCTGACACCGAGCAACATCCACCGGCTGCTGTTCGACGACGTCCCGTGGGCCGGGCGGGCGCGCGAGGAACACGACGCGTTCGTCGAGGTCCTGGCCTCCCGGGGCGCGGTCGTGCACCGCTTCCGCGACCTGCTGGCTGGCGCCCTCGACACCCCCGACGGCCGGCGCTTCGTCCTCGACCGCACCTGCACCCCCGAACGGTTCGGCGAGCAGATGGCCCACGGGCTGCGGCGTTTCCTCGACGACGCCGAGTCCGACTCGCTCGCCGGGATGCTCATCGGTGGCATCCTCAAGTCCGACCTCGCGGCGGTGTCGACCTGGGGCCTGCAGTGGGCCACCGCCGGTGACGACGACCTGGTCCTGCCGCCGCTGCCGAACACGTTGTTCCAGCGCGACAACGCGGCCTGGATCGGCGGCGGGGTCACGGTCAACCCGATGGCCAAGCTCGCCCGCCAGCGCGAATCGATCCACACCCGCGCGGTGTACCGGTACCACCCGCTGTTCCGCGGCGGGCCCGGCCACTTCTACTACGGTGACGACGACCGCGACCACCGCCCGGCCACGCTCGAGGGCGGCGACATCCTGGTGGTCGCCCCCGGCGTGATCCTCATCGGGATGGGCGAGCGGACCACGGCATCCGGTGTGGAACTGCTGGCCCGACGCCTGTTCGCGGCGCGGGAGGCCGAGGTCGTGCTCGCGGTCGAACTGCCCCAGGCCCGGGCCATGATGCACCTGGACACCGTGTTCACCATGGTCGACGCCGCGACCTTCGTCGCTTACCCGAACCTCGACCTGGACCACCTCCGAGCCTGGCGCGTGACCCCGGGTGACGACGAACGGGAACCGTTGCACGTGGAAACGGTCCCGTCGTTGTCCCCGGCGCTGGCGCAGGCCCTCGAGGTCGACCAGGTGCGCATCCTGCGGGCGGGCGACGATCCCCGCGCCGTCGAGCGTGAGCAGTGGAGCGACGGCAACAACTACTTCGCGCTCGAGCCGGGCGTGGTCGTGGGGTACGACCGCAACGTCGTCACCAACGCGCTGCTCGAAGCCCACGGCATCGAGGTGATCGCGATCTCCGGGGGTGAACTCGGGCGTGGCCGTGGCGGGGCCCGGTGCATGACCTGCCCGATCGTCAGAGACCCATGGTGACCGGATCCGTCGACACGGACGCGGTCTTCGCGGCCACCGCGGCCCACCGCCTGCGCTTCGCCGACCTCGTCGAGTCGTTGTCCGACGACGAACTCGCCACGCCCAGCCTGTGTGAGGGGTGGACCACCCGCGACGTCGCGGGGCACCTCTCGGTCGCGATCGTCGGTGCGCCGCTGCCCTACCTCCTCGGCATGGTCCGGGCGTGGGGTCGGCCGAACGTCGCCAACCGTGACGTCGCGATCGCCGCCGCCCGTCGCCCGGTGGCGGACCTGGTCACGTTCATCCGCCGTCACGCGACCAGTCGGTTCGTCCCGCCCGGCGCCGGGCCGCGCGCCCCGCTCGCCGACGTCCTCATCCACACCGGCGACGTCGCGCGTCCCCTCGGCCGTCCGCACGAGGCCGACCCCGACGCCGTGGGGTGGGCGCTCGACTTCGTCACCGGCCCGCGCCCGGTCGGGTTCAGCTCGGTGCGTCGGCTCGCCGGGTTGTCGTTCGTGGCCACCGACCTCGACCGGACCTGGGGTTCCGGTGCGGCCGTCAGGGGTCGCGGCCTGGACCTGCTGCTCGCGGCCTGTGGCCGGACCGTCGCGCTGGACGCGCTGACGGGTGAGGGCGTCGCCGTGCTCCTGAGCCGTTCCGAGGCTTGACACATACCGATACAGGTATATGTTTGGCGGCATGGCCAGGGCAGCGACGACCACCGACGTGTTCACCGCAGTCGCGGAGGCCCGGCGGCGGCAGATCCTCGACCTGCTCGCGCAGGGGGAGCGACCCGTGGGCGAGCTCGTCGCCGCCATGGACCTCGCGCAACCGCTGGTGAGCAAGCACCTGAAGGTGCTGCGCGAGGTCGGGCTGGTCGAGGTCAGGGACGCGGGGCGGCAGCGGCTGTACCGCGTCAACGGACACGCGCTGAAGCCGTTGCACGACTGGGTGCGCGGCTTCGAGCAGCTGTGGCAGGAGCGCTTCGACGCGATGGACGCCGTCCTCGCGGATCTCACCACGCAGGACGAGGAGACGTCATGACCAGCAGTACCACCGGATCAGCGGTCGTCACACTGCCGAGCGACACCACGATCAAGATCGTCCGGGAGTTCGCGGCCCCGCCCGCCGCGGTGTGGCGGGTCTGGACCGAACCCGAGCTCATCCGGCGCTGGTGGGCCGGACACCGGGGTGCGGTCACCTCGATCGAGATGGACCTGCGCGAGGGCGGCGCCTGGCGGTTCGTCATGACGGCGAACCCCGGCTTCGAGGTCGCCTTCCACGGCGTCAACCGGGAGATCGTGGTGGGCGAGCGGCTCGTCTCGACCGAGGTCTACGAGGCGGTCCCGGATGCCGAGGCCCTCAACACCGCCACCTTCGAGCCGCTCGACGACGGCCGGCGGTGCCGGCTGACCCTGGTGACCGAGCACCAGAACCGCCGGAACCGCGACCTGCACGTCGAGTCCGGGATGGAGGGCGGGGTGCAGGAGGGGTTCGACATCATCGACGAGCTCGCGACCCAGCTGGGCTGAGTCCCCGATCGGGGGTGCCGGGTACCGTCGCTCGCCGTGTCCACCGATCCGTTGGCCGGCCTGCTCGCGGCACCCGGCGTCTCCGAGGCCGTGGAGTCCGCCCGCCAGGCCGTGGATGTTGCACTGAGCAACCGTGTGCTGCGCCGGGGTGGGGGGTCGCGCGTCGCCGGCGAGTCGTCCGTGCGGGGCGCCATGGCCGCGGCCTGGCTCTCGGGGGCGACGATCTCGCTCGACGACGTCCGTTCCGGAGCGGCGACGGCCCTGGAGGACCCGCTGGTGCAGGGCGCGTTGCGGGCCTACGGCGCGCTGGGCGAACTCGCTCCGTCGTGGGGCACGGCGCCGCGTCAGGCCTTCGCCCGACTCGACGTGCTGGCCGCGGCCGACCTGGTCGAGTCCGAACGTCTCGGCACACCGCGCGGCGCCCGCTTCGTCGCCTCCCGCCTGGACACCCTCGCCGACACCCTGCAGGCGACATCGGCGCCGGCGGTGCTGGTCGCGGCGATCGTCCACGCCGAGGTGCTCTCACTCGACGCGTTCGCGCCGGTGTCCGGCATCGTGGCCCGGGCGGCGGCGCGGCTGGCCCTCGCCGACCGCGGACTCGACCCGTCGTCGGTCATCGTCGTCGAGGTCGGCCAGCGCGACCACGAGGACGTCCACGCGTCCGCCCTCGCGGCCTACGCGAGCGGCACCCCCGACGGCGTCGTCGAATGGGTGTTGCAGTACGCAACGTTCGTCGAGCAGGGGGCGACGGAGACGCTGGCGATCTGTCAGGCCGTCCAGCGCGGCTGACCTGGGCGAGGGCTGTGTGGAACGGCCGTCCGGTGGGCAGGACAGCTCGTGTCAGTCTTCGAGACCAAGCCCATCGACGTCGTCATGGAGCAGACCGGCGGCCCGGACGGTGAGTCGACGTCCGGTCTGAAACGGCGCCTGGGGCCGTTCGACCTGATGGGCTTCGGCATCGGGATCGTCATCGGCACGGGCATCTTCACCCTCACCGGCGTCGAGGCCAAGCAGCACGCCGGACCGGCCGTGGTCATCTCGTTCATCCTGGCCGGCGTCGTCAGTCTGCTCGCCGCACTCTCCTACGCCGAGCTGGCCTCGGCCGTGCCCACCGCGGGGAGCGCGTACACCTACGCCTACGCCACCATCGGCCAGTTGCCCGCGTGGATCATCGGGTGGGACCTGGTGCTCGAGTTCGCCCTGGGCGCGTCCGTGGTGGCCCGCGGGTGGTCGGGGTACCTGCAGAACCTCTTCGACCTGCCGACCTCGGTGTTCGGCGAGGAATCGGTCGTCAACATCGGAGCCATCGGCATCGTCGCGGTCCTCGCCGTCATCGCCGTGGTGGGGGTCAAGGAGTCCGCGCGGGTGACCAACGTGCTGGTCGTCGTCAAGGTCGCGATCTGCCTGTTCGTCATCGTCGCCGGCGCCTTCTTCGTCAAGGCCGCCAACCTGACCCCGTTCATCCCGCCCGCGGCCGGTCCGGACGCGAGCTCGACCGGCCTCACCCGCCCGGTCGTGCAAGTGGTGTTCGGGTTGGAGCCGTCGGTGTTCGGCTTCGGTGGCGTGCTGACCGCCGCGGCGGTCGTCTTCTTCGCCTACACCGGCTTCGAGGCCACGGCGAACCTGTCGGAGGAGACGCGCAAACCGGCGCGTGACCTGCCGCTGGGTCTGCTCGGCACGTTGGTCATCGCGACCGTGCTCTACGTCGGCGTCTCCCTCGTCCTCACCGGCATGGTGCCCTACAAGGAGCTCAACACCGGGTCGCCGATCGCGTCGGCGTTCGACAGCGTCGGGGCGTCGTGGGCCGGCACGTTGGTCTCGATCGCGGCGGTGTGCGGGCTGACCACCGTGATCCTCGTCGACCTCGTGGGCATGGGGCGCATCGGTTTCGCGATGTCGCGTGACGGTCTGCTGCCGCAGGCGATCGGGCGGATCAGTCCGCGGTTCGGCACACCGGTCGGAGTCACCGTCGCCACCGCCGTGCTCGTCATGCTCATCGGCGGTTTCGTGCCCCTGACGGCGCTGGCCGACCTGGTCTCCATCGGCACGCTGTTCGCCTTCGTGCTGGTGTCGGTCGCGGTGCCCGTCCTGCGTCACACCAAGCCCGACCTGGAGCGTCCGTTCCGGGTGCCGTTCTCCCCGGTGCTGCCGATCGTCGCGGCGCTCGCCTGCATCTACCTCATGCTGAACCTGTCGGTGGAGACCTGGCTGCGGTTCCTCGCCTGGCTCCTGGTCGGGCTCGTCGTCTACTTCGCGTACGGGCGTCGGCACGCTCACCCGGCGACGGCTCAGGCGCCGCGGGCCTGACGCGACCCGCGGGTGGCCCACCAGGTGATGCCGGCGACGGCCGCACCGGCACCGGCCACCGCCGCACCCGCGATGACCTGGTTGCGCGAGGCCTTCAGGCGTTGACGCAGCGGGACCGCCCGCGTGAACACCACGATGGGCCAGCCGCGTTCGGTGGCGACCTTGCGCAGCGCCCGGTCGGGGTTGACCGCCACCGGGTGGCCGACGGTCTCCAGCAGCGGCAGGTCGGTGATCGAGTCGGAGTAGGCGTAGCTCGCCGAGAGGTCGATCCCGCGTTGGGCGGCGATCTCGCGCGCGGCCGTGGCCTTGTTCGGGCCGTAGCTGTAGAACTCGATCTCGCCGGTGTAGACGCCGTCCCGCTCGACCATGCGGGTGGCGATGACGTCGCTGACGCCGACCATCTCGCCGATCGGCTCGACCATCTCCGCACCCGACGACGACACGATGACGACGTCACGCCCGGCCGCCTTGTGCTCCTCGATGAGGGAGACGGCCTCGTCGTAGACCAGCGGGTCGATCGTCTCGTGCAGCGCCTCACGCACGATGTCGCGCACGGTGGCGACGTCCCAGCCGGTGCACATCGCCGTGATCTGGTCGCGCATCCGGTCCATCTGCTCGGCGTCGGCGCCGGCGATCGCGAAGACGAACTGGGCGTACGCGGTGCGCAGGACGGTCGCGCGGTTGATGAGTCCGCCGCGGTAGAGGGGGCGTCCGAACGCGAGCGTGCTCGACCTGGCGATGATCGTCTTGTCCAGGTCGAAGAAAGCGGCGCTCGCTACCACAGTTGCAGGCTACGAGAAATCGTCGTCCACAGCGCGGTGTGTCGTCCACAGTTCACCGTCCGGCCGGTCGCGCGCCGCTCGGAACGGGTCCACTGACCGGGTGGTCGTGACGGTGGTGGGAGCACGGGGCGGGGTCGGCACCACCTCCCTCGCCGTGGCGCTGAGCCGGGCCCTGGGTGCGGTCCTCGTCGACACCGACGGTGTCGCCGGCGGGGTCGACCTGTGGCTCGGCGGTGAGGACGTGCCGGGTGTGCGGTGGTCGGGGCTCGGCCTCGCCGGCGGCGCCCTGCCCCCGGCCGAGTTGCTCGCCGCGTTGCCGCGCATCGACCGGCTGCGGGTGCTCGCGGCCGACCGGGCCGACCTGCCGACCCCGGGCGCGGTGGCCCAGGTGCTGGAGGTCCTGGCCGGCGCCGAGGTGGTGGTCGACCTCGCCCGCCGGGTCGACGCCGTGGCGGCCGAGGTCGTCGCCCGCTCCGGCCTGGTGCTGGTCGTCGTGCCCTCGGGTGTCGCCGGCAGTGCGTCCGCGCACGTCGTCGTGCAGGCCCTGTCGGCGTCCCTGCCGTCCGTCCCGTTCGGGCTGGTGGTCGCCGGGGCCGCTGTCGGCCCGGCCGCGATCGCCGCGGCGGTCGGTGCCCCGGTGCTGGCGGCGGTGGCCGACGGGTCCGACTGGGAGCGGGTCGCCGCGGGCCTCGCCGACGGCCTGCGCCGGGTCGCGCCGTGAGTGCCCCCCTGGCCGATCCCGACCTGCTCGACCGGGTCCGCCGCCGGCTGGTCCACGACGTCCCCGAACTCGTCGGGGCCGGGCGGTTGCTCGACACCTCGGCGCTCGCCGCGACCCGCGAGGCGATCGCGGGGGAGGTGCACGGCGTGGGAGTGCTCCAACCCCTGCTCGAGCGCCCCGGTGTCACCGACGTCCTGGTCAACGCGCCCGACCAGGTGTGGACCGACTCCGAGCGCGGCCTCGAGCGGGCGGCGGTCCGCTTCGACGACGACGCCGCGGTCCGCCGACTCGCGGTCAGGCTGGCGGTGACGGCGGGGGTCCGGCTCGACGACGCCGCGCCCTGGGTCGACGCCGCCCTGCCGGGTGGGATCCGGCTGCACGCGGTGCTGCCGCCGCTGGTCGCCGCGACCACGCTCTCGTTGCGGGTGCTCCGCCCACCCGGCCGCGTGCTCCCGGCGCTCGACCCGCAGGTGCTGGCCCTGCTCGACGACGCCCTGGTCCGCGGCTCCGGGGTGTTGGTCGTCGGTCCCACCGGCGCAGGCAAGACCACCCTGCTCGCCGCGCTGCTCGGCCGGGTCCCGCCGACCGAACGCATCGTGCTGGTCGAGGACACCGCCGAACTCGCGGTCGACCACCCGCACGTCGTGCGGCTGCAGACCCGCGCCTCGAACGTCGAGGGTGCCGGTGGGGTGGGTCTCGAGGTGCTGGTCCGGCAAGCGCTGCGGATGCGACCCGACCGGCTCGTGGTCGGCGAGTTCCGCGGCGCCGAGACGGCCGTCCTGCTCGGTGCCCTCACCACCGGTCACCGCGGCGCCGCCACCCTGCACGCGCCGGGGCTCGCCGGGGTGCCGGCGCGGCTGCTGGCCCTCGGCGCGACGGCCGGTCTCGACGCCGTGACCGTCTCCCGCCTCGCCGCGGTCGCCTTCGACGTCGTCGTCGCGCTCGACCGGGTGGCGGGGCTGCGGGTGGTCACCGAGGTCGGTGCGCTGGTCGCCGAGGCCGGCGGGCTCACGGTCCGGCGGACGTGGTCTCGGCCGGGAGGTTCGCGGTGAGCGTGGCGGTCGCGCTGGTGCTGCTCGCCCTCGGCGTCGCGGTCTGGCCGGTCCGCACGCCGACCGAGCGGCGCCTGGCCCGGCTGCGTTCGTCCGCGCGCATCGCGGTGGGCGCCGCGGGCCTCGCTGTGGCCGCCCGTCCGGCCGGC